>JAISTP010000026.1 GCA_031272545.1 Bacilli bacterium
AAGGAGGCTTAATCATGAATATATTTTTTAGTATGAATTATTTAGTATCAATATGGTTTTATGTAATGTGTCTTATGTTTTTAATTGGACTTAGTTTATTAGTTATTGGTTGTCTTACAGATAGTAAGAAATATTATAAAAGAAAAGTAACTATTATTATAATATCAGTAATAGTCTTACTTTATGCTTTCTTTTTAGCTAGATAATTAAATAATGTTAAATAATAGAAATGATATAATTATGATGTAGTTATATCTTTTTTTATTGTTAGTGCTTATAATATATTTGATGTTACGATGTTTGAAAGGATGATAATTTGCGAATAATAATAGATGGTGATGCATGCCCTGTAATAAATAATTGTATAGCTCTAGCAAGAAAATATCAATTAGAATGTTTAATTATAATTGATACTTCACATCAAATAAATAGTGAATATGCTAGAGTAATAATTGTCGATAAAGGTAATGATAGTGTAGATTATTATCTTGTTAATATGCTTAAAGACAATGACATTGTTATTACCCAAGATTATGGTCTTGCTAGTATGTGTTTAAGTTATAAATGTATAGTTTTAAATCAAAATGGTCTAAGATATGATATCAAGAATATAAATGCTTTATTAATGCAAAGAGCTATCTCACAAAAGATAAGAAAAAGTGGTAAAAGAGTAAAAGGGCCAAGCAAAAGAACTATCAAAGATAATAATGATTTTGATAAGTCATTAGAAGAAGTAATTCTTTTAAATATTAATAAATAATAATATGTACATGTGTTTATAATAAATGCTAAATACTCATTATAATGTTATAATTAAAAAAGTAAGTTTGAACTAAGGGAAGTGGTTAAATGAGTATATTTTTATCAAAACTAGCTATTAAATTAAGTCGATTAACTGGCCGTAAAGGTACTAATATCGGTGGTAAAATTGCTTTAAAATTTAATAAGCATATATTAAAAAAATTAGTAACTAATATAGATAATATAATTTTAGTTACTGGAACTAATGGTAAAAGTACAACTACTAATATTATTGCACGTTGTTTAATAAGTGCTAATAAAAAAGTAGTTAGTAATATTGATGGGGCTAATATGTATACAGGTATAGTGTCTACTTTAATTGATCATTATAAAAAGAATAATCATTATGATTATGCCATATTTGAAGTAGATGAAGGAAGTGTTAGCCAAGTATTAAATGATATTAATAAATGTAGTTTAGTAATAACTAATTTCTTTAGAGATCAATTAGATCGTTATGCGGAAATTGATATGATTATTGACAAAGTTAAAGAAGGTATTGAATTAAAAAAAGATAATATCTTATTATATTTAAATGTAGACGATCCTTTTTGTATGCGCCTAAGAGATTATCCTTTTATTGGTTATGGTTTAAGTGATAAAATTGATATTTTTAAAGAAGGTACTATTTCTGATTCTCGTTATTGTGCTATTTGTGGTAGACCATTACAATACAGTAAAGTTTTTTATGGACAATTAGGATATTATACTTGTGAATGTGGGTTTAATCGTCCTGAACCTAAATATTTATTAAGTAATGTTAGTAATGATGCTGTTAAAATCAATAATGTTATTTATAAGCATCATATTATGGGAAGTTATAATATCTATAATATTCTAGCAGCTATTAGTGTATTAAAAGAACATCATATAGAAGATAATGTTATTGAAAATGTCTTAGTAAACTTTAAAACAATAGATGGTCGTATGCAATTATTAAATATTAATAATAAAAAAGTTGTTCTTAATTTAGTAAAGAATCATGCTGGTATGAATTTAACATTACAAGAAGTAACTTATTTAAAACCTGATAATATATGTTTCTTATTAAATGATTATACTGCTGATGGTAAAGATGTATCTTGGATATGGGATGCAGATTTTGAGTATTTACTTAATTTAAAGACTAAGAAATATTATATTAGTGGAACTAGATGTTATGATATGGCATTGCGTTTAAAGAATATGGGAATTGATGCTAGTAAAATTATTGTTAATCCTAAATTTGAAACATTAGTAGATTTAGTGGTTAGTGATAATGCTTTTGTCATTGCAAGTTATACTGCATTATGGAATGCTAAAAAAATTCTTGAAGCTAAGGAGGTTAAATAATGGAATATCATATTTATCATATGTTTCCTAAATTACTTAATTTATATGGTGATCACGGAAATATTATTACCTTAGAATATTTTGCACGTCAATTAGGCTTAAATCCTGTTTTACATGAAGTGGATGATGTTAATGATATTGATTGGGATAATGTTGATTTCATGCTTATTGGTGGTGGTTCAGATAGAGAACAATCTTTAGTAACAGAACAACTTGGGTTAATTAAAGATAAGATTAAAGATGAAATGGAAAAAGGATTACCTATCTTAGCAGTATGTGGTGGTTATCAATTCTTAGGAAATTATTATCAAGGAGTAAATGGTGAGAAAATGCCTGGTTTAGGTATTCTTGATTTTTATACTGTAGGTCAAACTAAAAAAAGAATGATTGGTAATGCGATAGTACAAACTGAATCTTTTGGGGAATTAATCGGTTTTGTTAATCATGCTGGTGAAACTTTCCATGATTTATCACCTTTAGGAGTTGCAACTAGTGGTTGGGGTAATAATCTTCAAACTAAAGTAGAAGGTATTTTTTATAAGAATATGATTGGAACATATCTTCATGGTCCTTTATTACCAAAAAATCCTGCGTTAACATTATTCTTTATTAAATGTTTTATGGATAAAAAAGGTTTAAAATATGATGATAGTTCTTTGGATTTAACTTTTGAAAATGATGCTCGAGAAATGATGAAACAAAGAATATTAGATGATAGTGTCAATAAAGATGATTTCTACTAGGAGGCTTATATATGTCAAGAATGGAACGTCATAAAGAAAGACGAGAAGGTGCAATAACTAACATTAGTAATGAAGAATTGCATCAAGAAATAGAACAAGGTTATGATATTAATCCTATTTTGTCACAAGAAGATGAAATAAAAAGAAAAAAAAGTTATCCTAATCCTATTATTTTTAGAGATCTAAGTGTAAAGAAAGTTGCTACTACTGAAACCAAAAAAAAAGAGGATCTTTTTGATATTGAAGAAGTATTTAAAGAATTAGAGAAAAATTTTAGAGCTCCTGATTATGATACTCAAGTAGAAATAATGCAAGAATTAATAAGTAATAAGAGTATTAATCATATATCTGATTTAGAACATCCAGCTAATGAAAAAGCAATTTATAAAGATGAAAAAACTAATCAAATATATATTAGTGAAGATGAATTAAATAATATTCTAATAAATAAGGAAAGAGAATATCAAAAAGAATTATCTTTAAAGAAATCATGGAAGAATAGAAAAAGTAATAATGATAAAGAAGTTAATCCTTTAATACAAACAAAGAAAAAAGATAAATTAAAGAAAAATGTTGATCATTTATTAAATGATAAACCAACTAAGAAGTTTGATTTAATGACTATAATTTTAGGAATTGTCTTGTTAGTATTAATTGTTATTTTAATTATGCTTATCATTACATTTTTGAAATAAATAAGGTGATATAATATGAAAAAAGAAATAATTGTTATTGATGGACCAGCAGCTAGTGGTAAAAGTACAGTTGCGAAATTGGTTGCGCAAAAATTAAATTATAAGTATATTGATTCAGGAGCAATGTATCGTTGTGTTGCTTTATATAAATTAGAAAATAATTTAAGTATTGGTCAACTATTAAATAATATTGAAAAAATAAAAATAGATTTTGATAATAATAATCATGTCTTTTTAAATGATAAAGATGTTAGTGATTTAATTAGAAGTACTGAAGTAAGTAAGCTTGTTAGTGAAATTGCCAAAATTTCTAAAATAAGAGCATATCTTGTTTCTTTACAACAATCATATGGTAAAGAAAAAGGTATAGTTATGGATGGAAGAGATATTGGTAGTGTTGTATTTCCTGAAGCTAAAGTTAAAATTTATCAAGTTGCAAGTGTTGAAACTAGAGCAAAAAGACGTTTTAATGAATTACTAGATAATGGTAAAAGTGCTGATTATTTAGAAATATGTAATAATATTAAAAAAAGAGATTATGATGATATGAATAGAGAAGTATCTCCTTTAATTAAAGTAGATGATGCTTATGAATTGGATACTTCTAATATGAGTATTGATGAAGTAGTAAATAAAATAATTGAAATATTTAATGAAAAGGTGAAGTAAGTGAAGAATGCATGTGTTGCAATTGTAGGAAAGCCCAATGTTGGTAAATCAATGCTTTTTAATCGTATTGTTGGTGATAGAATTAGTATTGTAGCTGATGAATCAGGTATTACGCGTGATCGTTTATATGCTAGAGCTAGTTGGCTTACAAAAGATTTTATGGTTATTGATACTGGTGGTATCGAAGTAGAAGATGCTCCTTTTATGGAAGAAATTAAAACGCAAGCTTTAATTGCTAGCGAAGAAGCTGATGTAATTATTTATGTAGCTGATATTCAAACAGGAGTATCTAAAGACGATGAATATATTGCTAGATTATTACAAAAATCAAATAAACCTATTATCTTATGTGTTAATAAAGTAGATAATTTTGAATTAAAAAATTATATTTATGATTATTATCAATTAGGATTGGGTGAACCTATTGCTATATCTAGTGCTCACGGTATCGGTATTGGTGATGTTTTAGATAGAATTATTAAATTATTGCCTGATAATAATAATAATACCAAAAAAGAAGAATTAAGATTTTGTCTAATTGGTCGTCCTAATGTTGGTAAATCATCATTAACTAATGCTATATTAAATGATAATAGAGTTATTGTTTCTGAAATAGCTGGGACAACAAGAGATGCTATAGATATTCCATTTAAAAAAGATGGAAAAGATTATACGATAGTTGATACCGCAGGACTTAGAAAAAGAGGGAAAATTGATCAAACTATAGAAAAATATGCTTTATTAAGAGCATTAAAAGCTATTGATGAAAGTGATATTGTATTATTGTTAATTGATGCTTTTGATGGTATTAAAGAACAAGATAAACATGTTGCTGGCTTTGCTTATGAAAATAATAAACCTATTATTATTGTAGTTAATAAATGGGATTTAGTAGATAAAGATACTAATAAAATGCAAAAGTTTAAAGATGAAGTATATGAAGAATTTAAATTTTTAAATTATGCTAAAATATGTTTTGTTTCCGCATTAGAAAAGAAAAGAATTCAAACTATTTTTGACGCTTTAAAAATAGTTGAAGAAAATATGAAAAGACGGATTACGACATCTGTATTAAATGATGTGTTAGCTGATGCTCAAATAATAAATCCTGCTCCATTGTTTAAACAAGGTCGTGTTAAGATATATTATGGTTCACAAGTAGCTACTTCAATTCCGACATTTGTCTTATTTGTAAATAATGTCGATTACATGCATTTTAGTTATGAAAGATTTATTGAGAATCAAATTAGAAATGCTTTTGATTTTGAAGGAACGCCAATTAAAATTATTTTAAGAAATAGAAAGTAGGGGTAATAATGAAAATAGCCGTTATTGGAACTGGAAGTTGGGGAACAAGTTTAGCACAAGTACTTTGTGATAATAATCATGAAGTGCTTATGTATGGTATTGAAGAAAAAGAAATTGAAGAGATTAATACGCAGCATATGAATACAAAATTCTTTTCTGGAGTAAGAATAAATGAAAAAATAAAAGCTAGTAATAATTTAGCTGAATGTTTAGAAAATGCTCACGCTATAGTTTTAGTTGTTCCTACTAAAGTTACAGCTTCTGTTTTAGAGGAAATAAAACCTTTATTAAAAAATAAAGTTTATTTTATTAATGCTAGTAAAGGATTTGATCCTAAAACTAATGAACGTATGTCAGAAACAATTAGAAATATTATACCTGAAGCATTTAGATATGAAGTGGCTTCTATTATCGGTCCAAGTCATGCAGAAGAAGTTATTTTAAGAATGTACACTGCTATTTGTAGTGTAAGTTTAGATGATAATGTCGCCAAATATGTTCAAGAGTTATTTGCGAATGATTATTTAAGAGTATATACTTTAGCCGATGAAGTAGGTGCTGAATATGGTGTTGCAATCAAAAATGTTTTAGCATTGTGTAGTGGTATTATTACTGGTATTGGTTTAGGAGATAATACACGTGCTGCTTTACTAACAAGAGGCTTACATGAAATGATTCGATATGGAATGTTTAAGGGTGGTCAATTAGATACATATTTAGGTTTAACTGGTATTGGTGATTTAATTGTAACAGCGACTAGTGAACATTCTCGTAATTTTCAAGCAGGACGCCGTATTGGTGAAGAAAAAAGTGCTAAATCAGTTGTTAGTGATACTCATACAACTATTGAAGGAGTTCGTAGTTGTAAAGTAATTTATGAAGATGCGATTAAAAATGGTATAGACTTGCCAATTATTGGTGAATGTTATAACATATTATTCAACGATAGTGATCCAATAACTGCTATAAAGAATTTAATGGCACGTAAATTAGTATCTGAAAGGGTGGGATAATAATGGATTATACATCTTATTACAGTTTATTTAGTGGTAGTGGTATTCAAATATTTTTAGTTATTATACCAATTGTCTTAGTAGCTTTTGCCCAAATAATGTTACGAAGACAATATGCTAAATATTCACAAGTTCAAAATTCAAGAAATATGACAGGTCTTGAAGCAGCACGACGCATATTAGATTCTTTTGGTTTACAACATGTTGAAGTGTACCAAGGGCAAGGTCAATTAAGTGATTATTATGACCCTCGTAAAAATATTATAATGTTATCACCAGATGTATATAGTGGTAATTCTATTGCATCTTTAGCTATTGCAGCTCATGAAGTGGGGCATGCTATTCAATATGCAACTAAGTATCCAGTAATTGGTGTTAGACAAAAAGTATTACCCTTATCAATGATGGCTGGTAATCTAGCATGGATTGTTATTATGGCAGGCTTAATATTTTCAAGTATGAGTTCATTATTATGGATTGGAATTGGTATGTTATGTTTAGTAGCTATCTTTCAAGTATTAACCTTACCATTAGAATTTAATGCTTCAAATAGAGCTTTACATAACTTAGAAAACTTACAATTATTAAGTCCAAATGAAATTCCAGCAGCTCAAAAAGTATTACGTTATGCAGCATTAACATATGTTGTGGCATTGATTACTACACTTGCACAAGTATTAAGATTAGTATTAATTGCTCGTAATAGAGATTAAATGTTAATTAAGAAATAAAATAAAATTTTAAATTATAAAGGCATTTGTTTGAATATATATTATTCTTACAAATGTTTTTTATATAAAAATAATTATATAGTCATTCACAGTCAGTTTGACAAATAAATATAAGAAAAGTCCCTTAAAATAGGGACTTTTTTAACGTTTTGGAGGTTCCTGCCGGACTCGAACCGGCGATCACAGAGTTGCAGTCTATTGCCTTACCAGCTTGGCTAAGGAACCATGCACTAGTATTATATTATAAAATGCTTTATTTTTCAAGGTAATAGCAAATATATTTAAAAAATTAAGTAGGGTAATATAAATAATTTGTTGTGTTAAAGTATTGCATATTTATTGGCAAATAATACAATATATTATAAAATTTAATTATATTTATAAAAGAAAGGTGATTTTTTATGATGTCTTTAAAAGAGGCTATAGATACACGAATTTCAATAAGAAAGTTTAATGATTTACCAATAGAGATAGATAAATTAAAAGAAGTAAATGATTTAATAAAGCAATATAATGAGTTTCCTGGTATTAGATTTGAATTGATTAATGATAAAAATGCTTTTTCTACTTTTACTGAAAGTTATGGTTTATTTGAAAATGTTAATACTTTTATTGTAGCTATTAGAGAATTAGATAGTGATAATTCAGAAGAGAAACTAGGATATTTTGGTGAAAATTTAGTATTAACTGCTGTAGCTAATGGATTAGGAACATGTTGGGTTGGAGTAAGAGATGATTTAATTGGTCTTGATTATTATGATCTTATTCCAGATGAATATAAAAATAAGAAAAATCCAACTGTTACCTTAAAAGATAATGAAGAAATTTGTTGTTTAATAGCATTAGGTAATATTGATATTGAAGAAGAAGAATTAAAGATATTAAGTAATAAAAGAGGTAGTAAAAATTATGATGAATTAACTTATGTTACTTCTTATGCTCCTCTTGAAGAAGAATGGTTTAAAAATGGTATTAAAGCTGTTTTAAAAGCTCCTTCTGCTTTTAATATGCAACCAATTAGATTTGTTTATGATAAGAATATGGTATATGCTGAAATTGTTAATAAACAAGCTACAATGGTAGATGTTGATTTAGGAATAGCTAAATTACATTTTCAAATTGGTGCTGAATGTGGCTCATGGCAATGGGGTAATCAAGGAGTATTTAATAAATAAGAATATATAATATAATAAGAAAAAAGATGATATTTAAATCATCTTTTTTAGTAACTTATAAACTATTGTTTATTTCTCATATGTGGGAATAAAATAACTTCTCTAATAGATTGTTGATTAGTTAATAACATAACTAAACGATCTATTCCAATTCCAATTCCTCCTGTTGGTGGCATACCATATTCTAATGCTTCAACATAATCAATATCCATTTCATTAGCTTCATCATTACCTAAGCCAGCTTCTTTTAATTGATCTAAGAATCTTTGTTTTTGATCAATTGGATCATTTAATTCAGTGAAAGCATTGGCATATTCTCTTGCGTCAATAAATAATTCAAAACGATCAGTGAATCTTTCATCATCAACATTCTTCTTAGCTAATGGGCTTATTTCTACTGGATGTCCATAGATAAATGTAGGCTGTTCAATTGTTTCTTCACAAAATTGTTCAAAGAATTCATTAATAATATGACCTACTGAGAAGTGATGGGGTTGTAATTCAACATGATGTTCTTTAGCGATAGCTTTAGCTTCTTCAAAAGTCATTTCTTTAAAGAAATCAACACCAGTAACTTCTTTAATTATTTCACACATATGTTTTCTAGCAAATGGTCTTTTTAATGAAATAGCTTTATCACCATACATTAATTCAGTAGTATCATTTACTTTAAGTGATAGATATTCAATTACTCCTTCACATATTTCCATCATTGATTGCATACTTCCATATGCTTCATATAATTCTACAGTAGTAAATTCAGGATTATGTTTAGTATCGATACCTTCATTTCTAAATAAACGACCAATTTCATATACTTTTTCTAAACCGCCAACAATTAATCTTTTTAAATGTAATTCAGTAGCAATTCTTAAATAAAAATTCATTTCTAAAGTATTATGATAAGTTATGAAAGGACGTGCTGCTGCTCCTCCTAAAATAGGTTGTAAAACAGGTGTTTCAACTTCTAAAAAACCTAAACTATCAAAATAATTACGCATTTCTTTTAAAATAGTTACTCTTGCTAGAGCAGTTCTTTTAGCATCTTCATTCATAATTAAATCAACATAGCGACGGCGATATCTTTCTTCAACATCAGTTAATCCATGAAATTTTTCTGGTAATGGGCGTAAAGCTTTTGCTAAATGATGATATTTAGTAGCTTTTATAGAAAGTTCACCATGGTCGGTACGGAAAACAACTCCTTCAATACCAACAATATCACCAATATCAGATGCTTTAAATAATTCATATTCATCTTCACCAATAACATCTTTTCTAACATATATTTGAATTTGTCCACCAAAGTCTTGAATATGCATAAAACCAGCTTTACCTTGTCTTCTTTTAGTCATGATACGACCAGCAATAATTACTTCTTTATGTAATTCTTCAAGTTCTTCTTTAGTTTTATTAATAAATTCTTCTTTAATATCACTTGATAAATGAGTTCTTTTGAATGGATATCCAAATGGCTTAACTCCTTTATCAATTAAGTCTTGCATTTTATTTCTTCTAATTTTCTCTTGTTCAGTTAAATTTTCTGCCATTACGATTCTCCTCTTCGTTAATACTTTTTTAATTATATCAAAAATAAAGATTATTTTATAGTAATTTATAGATAAAAGTTAAGGAGTTAAAATATTGTTAGTAAATTAAATTTTAAGTTAAAGATAAATATAAAAAAGATGTTAGTTAAACTAACATCTTTTAAATTACTTCATTTGTTATTAAGCATATTTTAAGCAAATATCAGAAAGTACTTTTAGATCAACATTACCACCTGATACAATAGCTACAACTTTTTTACCTTTAATATATTTATCAATTTTACCAGATAAAATAGCAGCAGTTGGTAAAGCTCCACTTCCTTCATTAACAGCTTTAGCTCTTTGAAGTAAAGTTTTCATTCCTAAAGCTATTTCTTCTTCACTAACAGTTACAATATCTTCAACTAATTCTTCGACAACATCAAAAGTATGAGTACCAGGAGTTGCCACATTGCATCCATCCGCAAGAGTATTAGCAGTATAATTTTTAGTAATTTTACCTGCATCAAAACTTGCTTTCATACCATGAACATTATCAGCTTGAACCCCAATAATTTTTACATCAGGTTTTTGTGATTTAATAGCCATCGCAATACCACTAATTAAACCACCACCACCAATAGGGCAAACAACAACTTCAACATCAGGACAATCTTCTAATATTTCTAATCCAATAGTACCTTGACCTGCCATTACAAATGGATCATCATATGGATCACAGAAAGTTAAACCTGTTTCTTCAATCATTTTATCGCATGCTTCATGAGCTTCATCAAAAGTATCTCCAGCTAATACTACTTTAGCACCATAGCTTTCAGTAGCTTCTATTTTAGCTTTTGGAGCAATTGTAGGCATAACTATAGTTGCTTCAATACCTTGTAATTTACCACTTAAAGCACATCCTTGTGCATGGTTACCAGCAGAGCATGCAATAATTCCTTTTGCTTTTTCCGCATCAGTTAATGAATTAATTTTATTATATGCTCCTCTAAATTTAAATGACCCAGTTAGTTGCATGTTTTCCATTTTTAAGAAAACTTCACCACCAGTTAAACTAGTTAAATACATTTGTTTAACTAAAGGTGTTCTTCTTGCATTTCCTTTTAATACTTCTTGAGCTTTTTTTACATCATCTAATGTAATTGATAATTGTTTCATTTTTAATCGTTCTCCTTTAAATTATGTTAAATTAATAAAAAAAGTATACTTAATTAGTATACTTTAATTTTATATGAAGGTATGACAAAAAATGGTTGTTAATTGATTATTGGTTATGCACGTAAATCCCATTAAAATAGCCATTTTATCTCCTCATTTCTAAAATTATTATAATACTTATAGATTATTAAAGCAATAGCATATTTTTGAAAAGAATACATTTTATTTTTAATTGTCACTTACTATATGAGGTGGTATAATAAGTAGGACTTTGAGGAGAGATATTTTGTTAGAAATTAAAGAAATAGAACGTTGCATTATAAAAAGATATCGTAAGAAATTATGGACTCCTTTTGTGAAAGCAATTAATGATTATGAATTATTACAAGATGGCGATAAAATAGCTGTTTGTATTAGTGGTGGTAAAGATTCATTGTTACTTGGTAAGCTTTTTCAAGAGTTAAAAAGACATGGTAAAATTAATTTTGAACTTGAATTCATTAGCATGGATCCAGGATTTCATGAAGTTAATAAAAATGCTCTTATTACTAATGCTAAGGATTTAAAAATTCCATTAAAGTTCTTTGATACGGATATCTTTAAAGTAGTTCAAAAACATGCTCATGAATTTCCTTGTTATTTATGTGCAAGAATGAGACGTGGTTCTTTATATAGTAAAGCTAAAGAACTTGGTTGTAATAAAATAGCTTTAGGACATCATTTTAATGATGTAATTGAAACAACGATGATGAATTTAATGTATGCGGGAACATTTAAAACAATGTTACCAAAATTAAAAGCAACTAATTTTGATAATATGGAATTAATTAGACCACTATTTTTAGTTAAAGAGAATGACATTATAACTTATACTAAATATATTGGTTTAGAAGCCATGAATTGTGGATGTGAAGTAGCTGCTGGTAAAGTTGCTAGTACTAGAGCTAATATAAAAAAATTGATTGCAGATTATAAAGATGTATTTATAGATGTAGATAAGTCAATCTTTAGTGCTGCAACTAATGTTAATTTAGATGCTATTATTGGTTATAGTAGTAATGGTCATAAACATAGTTATTTAGAACATTATGATGATAATAAAATAATAAATTTGGAGGAAGAATAATGTTAATGACAATCGATGTAGGAAATTCAAATATTAAATTTGGAGTATATCAAAAAGATAAATTAATGTGTTCTTTTAGATTAAATTCTGATATTGAAAGAACAGAAGATGAATTTGGTTCAGTTGTTTTAACTAATTTAAGAAATGGTAATATTGATCATCATAAGATAAAAAATATTATTGTTGCCTCAGTTATTCTAACTACTAATGCTATTTTAGATAAATTTGTCGAGAAATATTTTAAAACTAAAGCTGTTTTTGTAGGACCTAATTTAAAAAGTGGTATTAAGATTACGATAGAACAACCTAAATCATTAGGAGCAGATTTATTAATAGGAGCCGTAGGTGCTAAAGAAAAATATGGACTTAATACTTTAATTATTGATATGGGAACAGCGACAAAAATGTATATTGTAAATGATAAAAATGAATTTATTGGTGGGGCTATATGTCCAGGGTTAAAGACTAGTGCTATTTCAATATCAAAAAGTACTTCATTATTACCTTTAGTAGATTTAGAAATTCCTAAACAAGTTATTTGTCGGGAAACAATTGCTTGTATTCAATCAGGATTAATGCATGGCTATGCTTCAATGATTGATGGAATGATATATAAAATGAAAAAAGAATATGATAAAGAGTTAAAAGTTATTTTAACTGGTGGTTTAGCAAAATCATTAATGGATATATTAGAAAATGATATTATCTATGATGAGAATTTATTATTAGATGGTTTACGTATTATTTATCATTTAAACATGAGTAAAGGAGTAATTTAATGGAAAACAAATTTATTGACAAAGTATATGATTCAGTGGCTTCAAAAACAACATTATTAGATCGTAAAATGTTTGATTATTTATTAAGATCAATCTTTGCGGGAATATTTTTATGTTTAATCTATACTTTCTGTATGCAATTAGTAAGTGATTTTAATGGGACATCAGTACCTGCATTAGGAAAAATGTTAATGTCTTATTTATTTGGTATTGGCTTAGTTTTCATTGTTTATTTTGGAGCAGAATTATTTACTTCAAATGCGATGTATTTCTCTGTTGGTTCATCACATAAACAAGTAACAATAAAAAAATCTATTAAATTATTAATTACTTGTTGGATTGGTAATTTTATTGGTGCTGGTATTATGGCTGCAATCTTAGTAGGAACAGGCTTATTTAATATTAGTAATGGTGTTTTTCCTAATCCAGCTTTATATGAATTAGCAGCTAAGAAAGCCTCATTACCTTGGGATCAAGTCTTATGTCGTGGTATTCTAGCCAACTTTGTTGTTAATGTTGTTATTTATATTCAAAGTGTTGTTAAAGAAGATGTTTCTCGATTATTGATTATTCCTCTAGGATTAGTTCCTTTTGTTTATTTAGGATTTGAACATAGTATTGCGAATTTTGGTATTTTCTTTATGACATGGTTTACTCCAGAAGCAGCAGCTCAAGCAGTTTATCATGGTCATCATTTTACTACGCTAGGCGCATTTCATAATTTATTATTTGCGACTTTAGGAAACTTAATTGGTGGTGGCTTAATGGTTGGTGGCTACTTTGCTTATTTAAATCGTAAAAGAATAAAAGAAAATAAAACTTGTATTAGTGAAGAATAATTAATATTAGTATTTTATAAAAATATAAATAAAAGCATAATCTAAAATGATTATGCTTTTTTATGAAGTTTTATTGTTTTACATATTAGTTATTATTTCTCTTTAGTTAATAATTTATAATAAGTTGAATCGATTAAGATGGTACCTACTAACGTAGTTAAGATTATCGCAATAACACTAATTGCTAGAAATTCTTGACCAAAAGAGAAACCTAAAGAAAGAGGAATGCCACCAATAGCTGCTTGGACAGTAGCTTTAGGTAGAAAAGCATAAATACAAAAAATAGTTTCTTTTTTAGGTAAATCTTTATGTAAAGTTAAATAAATAATTAAAGATCTAAATAACAAACCAATAATAACAATAATTAAACCAACTAGTAAGTATTTAGGAAGATAACTAATATTAATAACTGCTCCTACTAAAACAAATAAGAATATTTCCGCAATTTTCCAAATAGAACTAAATGATTGATTAAGTTTTAATGCTAGATGATCATCATGAAATTTAAAATACATGTTATAACAAATGACACAAATTAAAGATGAAAAAGGTATAAAACTAAATTCTTTATTTAAACCATAAATTAAACAAGCTAAAGCGATATTAAAAAACATTAAATAGATATTATCAAAATTAATCTTTTTAATAAGTTTATTAATAATAATTCCTAAGAAGTATCCAATAATAATACTTGTTAGTAAAGTTAAAGGAACATTTAAGATAATATAAGCATAATTAATTGTTGTTTCTTGATAGATAACTAAAATTAAATTAAATATTATTACTGAAAAAATAGAATCAAGACTACCACCAATTAACATTAATTGAGGTATTTGATAGTTAGTACCATATTTACGATTTAATAATTTTAAACCACGATCAACAATTACCGCTGGTGAGACAGCTCCAACGATGCTACCTAACATTAAGCCTTCTATTAAATTTAATTTAAGTAATAACATACCTAATAGAGCAACACTAGTTATTTCAATACTGATAGGGATAAAACTTATAATAATAATTCTTTTTTTAATATTTTTTAAATCATTAATATTAATAGATAAACCAGCTCTAATTAATAAGATAATTAAAGCGATATTTTTAATATCTAAATCTAAATTTAATATTTCTTTATCAATTAAATTAAGTAAACTAGGTCCAATAATAAAACCAATTATCATTAAACCAATTAAACGAGGTAATTTTACTTTATCACAAATAAAATTAGATATAATACCACCTATAATGATAAGACCAATTCCTAACATTAAATTACCTCCTTAAAATAAAAAGCTACTAAATAGCCTATTTATTATAACATATTGCTAATTTTAAAATATAATTTTCAAAATCAGTATTTACTTTATTATTAATACTTTGTTTATAATAACCACCACGATATAGTAATCTCTTATAAACAATATTATTTCTATTTTCTAAAATGAATTTACCATCTTCATGATTAATATAACCAATAGTTACATATTCATCATCTAGTTGGGCTTTAATTTCTAAACCATCTTCTGAAATTTTATCTGCCACATCAAAATCTTTAATACCAAATGGATCATCATATTGCCAAATTTGTTGGCCAGCTGAATATTTATGATTAATTTCATCATCACTTAATCCTTTAAATGTTTGACTAGCAATTGATGTTCTATTATCAAAAGTTATTACATTAATAATATTATTTTGATATTTAGTAGATTTTTCTAGTTTATAAGCTATACATAAATCTGCTTCAACATCATCATCTTTCTTTAATTTAAATTGATTATTTAATTCTTCTTGTAATTCATCTTGATTTAGTTTCTCATCTTTATCTCTTATTGAAATAATCATTGCAAGAATAAAAATGATTCCGATGATAATAATTCCAATTATTATTGTAGCCATTTACTTCACCTCATATCGTTATTTTCTTTATTATACATTATTTAAACTATTTATAGCAAAATTTATAAAACTATTAACTATTTTATTTTAAGTTTATATTATTTTTAAAAGTAAATTAATTGTAAATTTATTAATTAAAGTCTAAATTATTATTATATTTATTTAATATATGGTAGATTAAATCACAATAGTATGTTAAAATAATTTATACTATTTAGAAATAATAAGTAATAAAAATAAAATGGGGAAGTGAATAATATGACTATTAAAAACAAAAGTTTATTAACATTTATTATTGTTATGGTTATGATGGTTGGCTTATTTTTAATTAATACATTAAAAATTGAAGCCACGGTTAATTATGGGCTAGAACAATCACAAGTATTAGATGATCCTAATGTTGTTATTAGAGGAACTGATACAGGAGGAAATAATGATACAGCTAACGCAGAAGCATTATTAGAAGCTGCAACTACATCAAGCTCTGCTTCTTGGAAGAATGCAACTAACTATTATATAGTATATCCTGATGCTGCTAGTGCTGGTTCATTACAAGATGGTGATACAACAAGTGTTACTTATGAAGGTGTTACTGTAGATGCAATAGTAATTATCGGTAATGATTTTAAAGCAGGTAGTTTAGTTAGTGCAGCTAAAGCTGACACTACTATTTTCTTAAAAAGTGGTAATTATGTTAATTTAAGTAAAAATGCTAAGGGAGCTTTTCAATTAAATTTTAGTAATTTATCTGTAATAGGTGTTGATGGTCCAGGTACTGTTACAATTCATTCAGAAAAAAGTGGTACTTTAAATTGGAGTATTGGAATTGGTGGTACCAATGTTTTATTACAAAATTTAATATTTGATGGTGATAATGCTGGTATGGCTAATCAATCTAATTCTAGTGGATATTATTTCTTAAAAATCTTACAAAATGCTACTAATATTACTTTTGATAATGTAACAGTACAAAATATTCCTAGTTCAGGCTCAGGTTTTTATAATGTAGCTATTAATGTTATTTATGCAAAGAATGTTTTATTTAATAATGTTTCTTTAATCAATTTAGCTTCAAAAACAGGTTATTCAGTAATTCAAGTAAATAATAGTTCTAGAGCAGTTTATTTTAATAATTTATCATTAGATAATGTTAAATCTGGTAATAGTGCATCTGGTGGTTCAAATTATCCATTTATTAAAATAGAAGATGGTTCAACAGTAACTAGTGAACTTAATCAAGTAAGTGTTTACTTTACTGGTGATTTAACATTTGCGAATATGGATGATCAATACAAGAAGATTTGGATTCAAAATTATAAGTATGACACAGTTGCTTTTCCAAGTGATGTTTATCGTTATGCCCAATTAAGAAATCAAAATGGTTCTTGGAC
>JAISTP010000023.1 GCA_031272545.1 Bacilli bacterium
TTACTCTTATATTTTATCTAAAGTGTGTTTATTGTATGTTTTTAAAACTTAAATTTATTTGTAGATATTATAAGGAAAAGTAAAATAAATTTTAATTAATTCTATCTATACAATTACTAAATTTTATATATTTTAATTTAATAGTTTTTCTATTTATTTTTTCCTTTTATTTCATAAAAAAATGACATATTAAATATGTCATTTTTATATTTTATAATTATTAAATTTCTAATTATTATTTTAAGAAATCATCTACATTACTAGAATCTACTAATACTAAATCAACAGCTATTTTAGAGTCTACTTTTTCACCATTAATTAATTTTAATGCTGTTTCAACTCCATATTGACCCATTTTATCTGGTTGTTGAATAATAGTAGCATCTAATTTACCATCTTTAATAGCTTTTAATCCATCATCTGTTCCATCAAAACCAACAGTTACAACATCTTTATTAGTAATTGTTTGTAAAGCACCCATGATCATTTCATCATTTTGGGCAAATACACCTTGATATCCTGGATTTGCTTGCGCTAAATTTTCCATAACTGTTAAACCTGTAGCACGATCAAAATTAGCACTTTGTTTAGCAACAATATTTAATTTACCTTTAGCTTCATCATCAAATCCTTTACCACGATCAATCGCAGCACTTGCTCCTGGAGTACCTTGTAATTCAATAACTTTGGCATTAGCTGGTAAATTCTTAATCATATAATCAGCAGCCATTTTACCACCAGCTACATTGTCTGAAGCAATATGGCAATCAACAGTTACTCCATCAGCTGTACGGTCAATAGTTATTACTTTAATTCCTTTTGCTTGTGCTTCTTTAATTGCAGGAGCAATCGCAGTTGAATCTACTGGATTAACTAATAATACCTTGATATCTTTATTAATTAAAGATTCAATGTCAGTTTGTTGTTTAGCAGCATCGTTTTTAGCATCTACTGTTTCAATGCTAAGTCCTAATTCTTTTGCTTTTGCTTTTGCTGCATCATTCATTGTTACGAAGAATGGATTATCTAAAGTAGATACTGAAAAAGCAATACTTCCTTTATCTCCACTACTCGTGCTACCTCCGCAGGCACTAAGACCTACTAACATAAATAAACCTAAACACAATACTAATAGTTTTTTCATACAAATCATCCTTTCTTTTTTAAAACTATTCTTTTTTAAAGGTATCAATTAACACTGCTAATAAAATAACAGCACCTTTAACAATATTTTGATATTCTGATTGAATCCCTAATAGGTTTAACCCATTACTTAAAATACCAATCAACAATACTCCGATAAAAGTAGCACTAATACTACCTTTACCACCAGCTAAAGTTGTTCCACCAATAACAACTGCCGCAATAGCATCTAATTCATAACCTGTACCAGCTTGTGGTGAAGCACTTCCTAAACGAGCAGATAGAATTACTCCAGCTAAAGCACAAGTAAAACCAATCATTCCATAAATAATAATTTTAGTACGATCAGTATTAATACCACTTAAACGAGCTACTTCTTCATTTCCACCAATACTATATATTTTTTTACCAAATGGTAATTTCATTAAAATAAACCAGAAAAGTAAAAAGACAATAATTAAAACATATACGGGAATAGGAATACCTAGAAAATATCCCTGACCAATATTTAAGTAATCTTGAGCTCCATTACGAACTGATACAGGCATACTATTTGATATAACTAAAGTTAAACCTCGGATAATAGAAACAGTAGCTAATGTAACAATGAATGGTTGTAATTTAAATTTTGCGATAAAGAAACCGTTAAATAAACCTAAAGCGGTTCCAATAGCTAAAGCCGCAATAATCGCAATGACACTTGGAACACCACTGTTTAATATTAATACAGCACTCATCGAACTAAAACCTAATATCGAACCAACACTTAAATCAATTCCACCAGTTAAAATAACATAAGTCATTCCAGCCGCAATCAATCCATTAATTGATATTTGTCTTAATACTAATAATAAATTATCACTTGTTAAAAAAGCAGGAGATAAAAATGACAATACAATAAATAACAGCACAAATGCTATAAATACCATATAGTTTCTTAAATTAATTTTCTTTTTCATTATTTAACTCCTCCTGTTGCCAAGCTCATAATCTCTTCTTGACTTATATCTTTATTTTCCACTATACCCATTAAATTACCTTCATGCATGACACAAATACGATCAGCCATGCCCATTACCTCAGGTAACTCGCTACTTACTAAAATAATTGCTAAACCATGTTTTTCACATAACTCTTTAATAATCATATATATTTCTTGTTTAGCCCCAACATCGACTCCTCTTGTTGGTTCATCCATAATTAATATTTGTGGTTCAATATTTAACCATTTCGCAATAACAACTTTTTGTTGATTACCACCACTCATTTTCTTAAGTAAATGATTAATACCAGAACATTTAATATTTAATTCATTAATATAATTTTCACTTAAAGATTTTATTTTATGTTTTCGTAATAATTTATTAGTAGTAACTGATTTTAAATTAGTTAAAATTACATTATCACGAATATTAAATTCTGTAATTATACCCTGTGACTTACGATCCTCTGTAATAAAAGCTATACTATTATTAATACTTTCTTTAATATTATTTTTTAATAACTTTCCATTAATTAATATCTCGCCACTATCATAAGGAACACTTCCAAATATTCCATGCATTACTTCTGTTCTACCAGAACCCATAAGCCCTGCAAAGCCTAGAATCTCACCTTTATGTAATTCAAAACTGATATCATGATATTGTCCTTTTTTACTTAAATGTTTAACTTCTAAAACTACTTCATCACTATGATAATTCTTTTTAGGATAAATATCATCTATTTCACGACCAACCATCATCTTAATAATATCTTCATTATCAATTTCATTAATATTATTAGTTCCAACATACTTTCCATCTCTTAGAACACTAACTTTATCACATATTTCAAATATTTCTTCTAGACGATGTGAGATATAGATAATAGTAATACCATCTTCTTTTAAATTTCTAATTATTTCAAATAACATATCTGTTTCTTTACTAGTTAAGGCAGCTGTTGGTTCATCCATAATTATTAATTTAGCATCTTCTTTTAAAGCTTTAGCTATTTCCATAATTTGTTGTTGTCCTACTGAATAATAACCAGCAGGTTTATTTACATCAATCTTTAAACCTAAACGATCTAATAAAGCTATTGTTTGATTAACCATTGTTTTTTTATCAAGAAAAAATCCTTTTTTAATTTCTTTATTTAAAAAGATATTATCAACTACACTCATATTAGGTAATATATTAAGTTCTTGATGAATAAAAATAATTCCATCTTTTTCTGCTTCTAAAGGATGTTGATAATGTTTAATATTACCATCGACAATAACATCTCCTTTATCAGCTTGATAAACACCAGTTAATATTTTCATTAATGTTGATTTACCAGCTCCATTCTCACCCATTAAAGCATGAATACCTCCATCAATAACAAAACTTATATCAGCTAATACTTCAACACCACTAAAACTTTTACATATGTTATTAAATTCAACTCTCATTAGAAAATCACACCACTTTGTAGAATAATATTCGCAAAAGGAGTAGCTTCTCCTGTTCTAATAATTAATTTACATTTTTTAGTTAATTCTTTTAATTGTTCATGAGAAACATAGTTTCTTACATCAATAGGAAATTTGTCTTGAATTTCTTTATCTAATAATGGATTATCATCACTAATTTCATAAGCTAAGATAATTTTCTCAATTTCCATTTCTTCAATAATTAAATTAAGAACATCAATAAACTTAGGTTGATTCAATCTTATTGAAAGATCAACTACTTTAACACCTTCTGGTAAAGGAAGTCCACAATCACAAATACAAATAGTATCAGTATGACCTAAACGTCCTAAAACATCATTAATTTCACGATTTAAAATTCCATGTTTTTTCATCTTTCTACCCCTTTTCAATTATCTCTTTACTTGGCATACCTGCTTGCGCTCCTAAGCTTAAGCAAGCAATACTTGCACCTTTAGTCGCAAAAGTTAAAGCATCTTTTAATGAATAACCTTGAGCTAAATAAGCGCATAATATACCATTTAAAGTATCTCCTGCTCCTGTCGTATCCACAACATCTACTTTTTTAGCTTTAATATTCACTATTTCATTATCATAATAAATTACACCTTTATCTCCAATAGTAATAATTACTTTTTTAGGATAAGCTTTAATAATATTTTCTAGATTATCATCATTAAATATAGTTCTAGCTTCTGTTTCATTTGGTGTAAAATAACTAATTTTTTTAAGAAGTTCTTTATCAATCAAACGAGCTGGTGCTGGATTATAAATAACTTCGATACCATTATTATAACAGTAATCTATGATAAACTCATTAGTTTCTTGTGGTATTTCATTTTGTAATAAGACAATACTATCTTTAGTAAATAAAGAAATATTATCTTTTATATATTCAATACTTACTTCATCATTAGCTCCCGGTATTACGACAATGGTATTATCATGGTTTGTTAGAGTGATAATAGCTGTTCCAGTACTAGTATTACTTTTTAATAAATACTTATCATTAATTTTATCTTTTAAAAGAACATTTTTTAATAAGTTAGTATCATCACCTAAACATCCTAAAAAGATTGTTTCTTCATATACTCTTTTACATGCAATAGCTTGATTTAAACCTTTACCACCAGGTAATTTCATTAAATCATAACCTCTAATACTTTCACCTAATTGTGGTAATTTATCAACTTTATAAACCACATCAATATTTACGCTACCAACAACAATAACTTTTTTCATTTTATCCCTCAATATCTATAATAGTTTCTTCTATTTTATTATTCCAATTAACAAGTTTATCATATGCTAATACAGCCATCTTCTTAATTGGTTGTTTAATTATTTTAATATCATCTTTAATTAAAGTACTTAAATAAGTACCATCAATACTCATTTTTAAAATATTTTCTTTTAAACCTAATTTAAGAAAAGCTAAACAAATCATTTCATTACCTAAAAAAATACTATCATATTCTTCTATTCTATTCTTAATAATATCTTGTCCAACTTTTTCTACATCAGAATAAGATGAATAGACAATATCAACATCTATATTATTTTTTAAAGCCGCTTCTTGAATACCACAAGCACGATCTCTTGTTGTCATAACATTATTAGGACCTAAAATACATAAAGTTTTTTTCTTATTATTACTAACAAAATAATTAATAATATTATGGCCAATCTTCTTATTATCAACACCAATAAACTTAGTTGCATTAAGATAACAACGATCTATTGCGACAATAGGAATATCTACATTAATTTCTTCATTACTACTAGTAGCTATAATAATTCCTTTTACTGAAAAATCAAGACAAGTTTGTAAAGCTTCTTTTTCTAAATTAATATCATTATTACTAGATAATATCATACAAGTAATATTATTTTTAATAGCTTCTTTTTCAATAGTACTAACTATCTCACTAAAAAAAGGATTAATTAAATCGGGAACTATAATACCAATAATATCTATTTTTTGATTAGATAAACCCTGTGCCACTTTATTTGGTACGTAATTTAAATCCTTAATAACATCTTCAATTACTTTCTTAGTTTTATCACTTACATATTTATTATTTAAATATCTTGAAACAGTAGCCTTACTAACTCCTGCTTTATATGCAACATCTTTAATGGTAGCCATAGATACACTCCTTTATGTAACCGGTATCACATTTATAGTTAAATAATATCATTATTAAAATAATAATGCAACACTTAGCAAATTTTCTAGATAGTATCCATTTAATAAATAAGTATAATAGATTATTTTATATAGATCTTATCATTATATTAATATCTATAATTATCTAGATAATAAAAAAGCTTGCTCTTCAGCAAGATAAATTTTTTACTAATATAACAAAGTAACAGTTAATAATATACTAATAGTTAATTCGTTTCGGAAGCATTCTAATTAACATGGCTCTAAAACTCTAAGTAGTCTATTATATACTCTTGTAAAGTTTCGGAAGCATTCTAATTAACATGGCTCTAAAACACATCGGACGGTTTTAAAAATACCGTTTTTGTTTCGGAAGCATTCTAATTAACATGGCTCTAAAACGAAGCATTTAAAATTGCTCTAAAATTGAGTGTTTCGGAAGCATTCTAATTAACATGGCTCTAAAACCGGTGCTATAACCTAAAATATAATAAATGCGTTTCGGAAGCATTCTAATTAACATGGCTCTAAAACGCGCTACTTTTCAAGATGGTAGCTATTGGGGTTTCGGAAGCATTCTAATTAACATGGCTCTAAAACTCTGTGAGCATTACCTTTTTTGAAATCATTGTTTCGGAAGCATTCTAATTAACATGGCTCTAAAACCTCTCTTTTCTGATAGAATTATTTACACGCGTTTCGGAAGCATTCTAATTAACATGGCTCTAAAACAATATATAGCTAACGCTAATTCAATCATTAGTTTCGGAAGCATTCTAATTAACATGGCTCTAAAACACCAACTGTTAATAATTGAGCTGGAATGTCGTTTCGGAAGCATTCTAATTAACATGGCTCTAAAACTCACACCCTTTCCTAAAAAATTTATATATAGTTTCGGAAGCATTCTAATTAACATGGCTCTAAAAC
>JAISTP010000044.1 GCA_031272545.1 Bacilli bacterium
TACTTTTTATCATTTTTGATTTTAACATGTTGAGCATAAACTAAACTTGAGCTCATCATCTTATCAATACTTTCTACTTCACCAGAGACACTTGCATAAATAGGAACATAAAAATGATCATTTCTAAATGCTATTAAATCACCAATATTAACATGAGCACCAGGCTTGACTACGACTTCAAAACTAGTTGAATTCATATTTAATAATGGTAAATAAACATATTCAAAATCTTGTAATTTTATTGGCAATGAACTATCTGTCAAGTGTTTTTTACCATCTAGATGAATTCTACCTTTACCACTAAATATCATTTTCAATCTCCTTATCTTTAAATTATCACTTTACTAATTATACAATAACAAGCGTATAATTTAAAGATTACATTTAAAAAACATTGTTAAAATATTGAAAATAATTGACATTACTAATACAAAAATACAAATTTTTTTATTATTTATTTAAAAAAAACAATAAACTATAAAGTTTATTGTTTTGCTAATAATTCTAATTGTTCTTTTTCACTTTTCTTTAATTCACGATACATTCCAGGAATCAAACCTTTTAAATCAATAATTCCATATGATTCACGATGTAATTTCTTAACTTTTAAACCAATTGCTTCAATCATCTTTTTAACTTGATGATTTCTTCCTTCATTGATAATTAATTTTAATTTAGTATTTTTATACTTAGTATCTTTTTGTAATATCTTAGCTCTAGCTTTACTAGTTTTTCTACCATCAATAATGACACCTTGCTCTAATTTTTTTATTTGTTCTAAAGTTATTAAACCATCAAGATAAACTATATATGTTTTCTCAATTTTATTAGAAGGATGCATCATCAAATTAGCAAAATCACCATCATTAGTAATTAATATAATACCAGTAGTATCATAATCTAAACGACCAATTGGATATAAGCGAGCATTTGATTTAATTAAATCAATTACTGTAGTTCTATCTTTTTCATCTTTAGTACTTGAAATAATATTCTTAGGTTTATATAGGACATAATATTCTAAACGATCTTTTTTTATTTTTTTATTATTTACTTTTATTTCATCATTACTATTTACTTTAAACCCTAATTCTGTAATAACTTTATCATTTACTTTTACTTTTCCATCTAAAATTAATTGTTCAGCTTTTCTTCTTGAACATATCCCACTTTGAGCAATAACTTTTTGTAATCTAATCATTTATCATAACTCCATCTTCTTCATTATTTTCTTCATCACTAAATCTAGTATTAAAAATATCTAATTGTTCTTCATCAACAATAATTTGTGAAAAATCGGGTAATTCATCTAAACTAGTTAAATTAAAAATATCAAGAAATTCTTCAGTAACACTATATAGAGTAGGATGCCCAACACTATCTTTATATCCAGCAATTTTAATTAAACCTTTTAATAATAATTTTTTAATAATACCATCACTATTTACTCCTCTAATTTGTTCAATTTCTAAACGAGTTAAGGGTTGTTTATAAGCTATAATAGCCATTGTTTCTAAAGCTGCATTAGAAAAAGTAAAATTAAGTGGATTACTAGCTAATTTTTGATAAAAAGAAAAATACTCTTTTTTAGTCGTTAATTTATATTTATCACCATATTTTAATAAAGACAAACCACGATTATCATTTTCTAATTCATTTTGATATTCATCTAATAATTGATAAACTTCATTTTCATTTAGTTCTAAAGTATTTACTATTGTTTTAATAGTAACACCATTTTCACCAACTAAAAAAAGAATACCTTCTAAAATAGCTATATAATTCATCTACACCACTCCACTTATTAATATTTCTTTAGTTATTTTATCTTGTTTAATAACTGCTTTATGTTGTTTAACTAAATCTAAAACAGCTAAAAAAGTAACAACTAAATATGTTTTATTTTTAACAATTACTAAATCTTCTAACATTACATAATTATGAGCAAGATTAAGCTTATCTAAAACTTTACTACTTATTTCTTCAACAGATAATTCAGTATTTTCAAAAATTGAATTAACAGGTTGTCTATTTTTAAAACGTTGCATAATATTATCCATTGCCATAATTAAATCATTAACATCTAAATCATCAGGAATTTCTAAAGAAGTATCAACTTGTACAAATTCATCTAAATTAGATAAAGGTTTAGTATATAGTTGTAAACGATCTTCTTTATATTCAGATAGTTTTTGACTAACTTCTTTAAAACGATAATATTCAATTAATCTTTTAGTTAGTTCATCTTCGATATCTTCTTCATATTCATCATCAATATCTAATTCAGGTTTAGGTAATAATTGACGTGATTTTATTTCTAAAAGCGTACTAGCCATTACTAAAAATTCACTAGCAATTTCAAGATTAATACTTTTAGCTTCATCGATAACATCAAGATATTGTTTAATGATAACATTGATTTCAATATCAAAAATATTCATTTTATTTTCTTTAATTAAATGAATTAATAAATCTAAAGGGCCTTCAAAATCATTGATATGAAATACTTGCTTCATTTTTTCACCTCTTAATCTTAAAAATTATACCATAAATTAACTATTTTATTAAGACAAATAAAAAGGCATAATTAATGCCTTTTTATTGGTTATTATTAATAAAAGATAAGATGACCTATCTGATATATCAAAGTTGAAGTTATATATGGAACAAGTAAAGTAATAATAATTGTTTGAATCATAAACTTATTACCAAATTCTTTTCTTACTGTGGCAATGGCTACAGCACATGGAGTTAATAAAAGAATAAATACTAGATAAGAATATGCTTTAAGCTTAGCATCATCACCATTAAAGATATGACTAGCAGCATTTAATGTTCCCTCATCGACATCACTAGTATTAGCTTCAAAAAGTGATAAGAAGTTTGTTGGAATTATATTGATAACACCTTCTTTAGTTGCATTTAGTAAGTCAAACAATTGACCAGTAATGGTATATTGACTAGAATCTACTGTATCATCTACTTCAACACTACTTAATGTTTGAATAGTACCAACTACGGCTTCTTTAGCAACGATAGCTGTTGGTAAAGCCGCAATAGCTTCACTAGATTCACCAAATCCAGTTGGTTTAAAAACTGGTTGGACAAAATTAGTAACTTTAACTAAATAACTATCTTCTTGTTTCCCATTAGGGAAATAACTTAAAGCCCATATCGCAAATAAAACAACCATGATTACTGTTATAACTCGTTTAAAGAAACCTTTTAGTTTATTATTAACATTTTTAAATAAAGTCTTACCTTCAGGAATACGATAAGGAGGTAATTCAATAGTAAAGTTTTCATCTTCTTCTAAATCATTAAAGAAACCAAATTTTTTAACAATTAAAGCTGCGATTAAAGCCACTAAAATTCCTAAAATATATAAACTTGCGACTACTAGCCCAGCTTGTCTAGAAAAGAAAGCAGCACAGAATAAAGCATAAACAGGTAATCTTGCTCCACAAGAAACAAAATTAAGCATAATTGAAGTTGCTTTACGAGCACGTAAACTGCCAAGCGTTCTTGTGGAAGCTATAGCTGGAACAGTACACCCAAATCCAATAATCATTGAAATAAAGGCTTTACCATTTAGACCGAAGAAACGCATTACACGATCTAATAAAAAGGCAATACGTGCCATGATACCAGACTCTTCTAAAATACCCATTAATAAATAAATAAAGTACATTAAAGGCGCAAATACTAAAACACCACCAACACCAGCTAATAAACCATCTAAAATCATAGCTTGGAACCAATCTGGCATATTAGCAATTAAATTTCCAATATGATGATTTAAATAAACATTAATAAAACCATCTATCCAATCAATAAAAGGAGCACTAACATTAAAAATTAATGAAAGAAAATAAATAGTGAATAAAAAGAGAATAGGTAAACCTAACCATTTATTTAAAACAATACGATCAATTTTTTTGGTAGCTAAATAACGAGAAACTCCTTTTTTATCGACAATATGTTTTAAAACATTATCAATTTGATCATAACGGCGATTCTTTAATAAAGAAGCACTTGATTCTTGTAAAGTAAACTTCGCATTATTAATTGTTTGATTAATTTTAACTAAAGTATTTTCAGGAATTAATTCTGTATAATGTGGTTCTTTTTCAAACAAACGATAAGCTAAGAATTTTAACCCATAACTAGGCTCGGGAATTTTATCATCTTTTAAAATATCTAAAATTTCACCAACACAAGCATCAATATCAGTATCATAATAGATATTGTAATCAACATGATCACTAAAATCATGTTCTACAATATAATCTAATAAAGAATTTAAACCAGTTTGTTTTTTAGCACTAGTACGAAAAACTGGCATTTGAAGATAACGTTCTAATTTATTAGTATCAATAACCAAACCACTTTTAACTATATCATCATCAAAATTTAAGGCTAAAACCATTGGTTTTTGTAATTCACGAGCTAATAATGTAACATTTAGATTTCTTTCTAAATTAGTACCATCAACGACATTAACAATTAAATCATATTCACCTTTTAAAAGGATTTCACTTGTAATTTTAGCTTCATGTTCATTTGTAAAATTATAAGTACCAGGCAAGTCAGTAAATAATAACTCACAACCTTTATAAGTAAAATTAGCTTCAAGTTTATCGACAGTTACACCTGGCCAATTACCAACTTTAATCTTTGAATTAGACATAGCATTAATTAATGCAGATTTCCCAACATTAGGATTGCCTAAAAATACAACATTTTTATTTTTTTTATTGTGATGATTGTTATCATGATGATTATCATGATGATGGTGATTATTATGATGTTTATTTTCGCTACTCATACTAATTCCACCTCAATCTTACTAGCATCTGCTTTTCTAATAGCAATATAGTTACCCGCTACATAGTATTGTAAAGGATCACCTAAAGGGGCACTTCTTTCATAAATAACAGTATTACCATATGAAAAACCTAAAGAAATTAACTCATGAGTTAAATCTTCTGACAAATTTATTTTTTTAACAATAGCACTTTGTCCTAACTTTAAATCTGTTAAAATCACAATATCTCTCCTTTTTATAACTTTTCTAATTAAATATGTTTTAATTATAAATGGTATAAATAAGCAAGTCAAGTCTAATTATAATTATTTTAATTAAAAAAGAGAACTTTATTGTTCTCTTATAACCATAATGCACCATTTTGTTGGGTACTAAGTAAGTAAAATTCATCTACAACATCTTTAAATGCTTTTATATCACTAAATAATTTATCCTTTTTCATTTTTTCTAAAGCAACTTCTATTGTATCATGAACTTCTTCATCAAAATATGAATTAACATCAAAGAAAGAATCAATTAAGATTGCTAGAGCAATTAATTCTTCAGGTTGTTCCTCTTTAAATAAAGAATCATATAATTTTTTATAAGCATTTCTTAATCTTTCAGGATCTATTAATTTAATTGTATTTTTATTAAAGATTAATCTTTTTTCAGTTTTTACTTCAACAACTTTTTCTTCAGCTAATTCTTTAATAACTAAATCATAAATTTTAAAACTAAAATCAACATCTAAAAATAAATCTTGAGCTAATTTTTTTAAGCTAGTAATTTTGTTTTCAACTATGTAATCAATTACTAATTTATTATAAGTTCTGGTACTTGTTGTATCAATTACATCAATATTCTTATCATCATCAATAATAATTTTCTTATTTAAAACTAAATTCATTACTACACTAGCTCCAATGGCATTTAAGAAAATAATTGAAGGTGCTAAATAAAAAACTAAATTTTTATGATATAAATCTAATAAGATTAAATCACGTGTAATATTTTTAGTATTCATTAATAATAAAGGTTGTTCTTGCATAAATATTACCTACTTTCTATTAATATGTTCACGAGAAAATCTTCTTAATTCTTCATTTTGATCACTTAATAAAACAATTTCATTTCCTAAATCAATATAACAATATTGTTTACCATCAACTGTTCTAAAATATATATGAAGATTATTTTCATATTGAAATAAAGACATACTGGCATTATAAATATCTTCTAACTCTTTTTTTAAAAAACTACAAAGAAATCTAATATCATTTTGATATTGTGGTTGTGATGAAAAATACTTATCATATCTAATTTGCTGATCATCGT
>JAISTP010000005.1 GCA_031272545.1 Bacilli bacterium
AAAGAATTATCTTTAGAACCTGATAAAATCTTACAAGGATTAAAATATGGTATGTCACCATTAATTATGGCCCGTATTTTAAATGTAAATGTTGAAGATGTTGTTAAAGTTACTATTGAAAATAAATTTACGCCACAATATCAATATGTTGATGGATGTTCAATCAATCAATTTGTACCTTACATGTACTCATCTTATCAAGCAGCTGATCGTAATGTTGTCTCTGATAAAAAGAAAATACTTGTTGTTGGAGCTGGTCCTATTAGAATTGGTCAAGGTCTTGAATTTGATTATGCGACAGTGCATTGTATTAAAACAATTAAAGAATTAGGTTATGAAGCTATTGTTATTAATAATAATCCAGAAACAGTATCTACTGATTATACTACTGGTGATAAGTTATATTTTGAACCTATTACTTTAGGTGATGTTTTAAATGTTTATTATACTGAAAAACCTGAAGGTGTTATTGTTCAATTGGGTGGACAAACAGCTATTAATTTAGCTCAAGGATTAGCTGATCATGGGGTTAATATCTTAGGAACTTCTAATGAAAGTATTGATTTAGCAGAAAATAGAGATCATTTTGAAAAATTATTAAAAGAATTAAATATTAAACAACCACAAGGTAATGCTATTTCTGATATTAGTTTAGGAGTTAAAATAGCTAATGAAATTGGTTATCCTGTCTTAGTTAGACCTAGCTTTGTTTTAGGTGGACAATCAATGCGTATTGTAACTAATGATGATGATTTAAATACTTATTTAAAAGAAGTAAAAGAAGTAAGTGTTGATAAACCAATCTTAATTGATAAATATATTAAAGGTAAAGAAGTTGAAGTAGATGCTTTATGTGATGGAACTAATGTCATAATTCCTGGAATTATGGAACATATTGAAAGAACAGGTATTCATTCAGGTGATAGTATTTCAGTTTATCCAACATTTAGTTTAAATAATAAAGTAATAGAAAAAATTACCGAAATTACTAAAAAAGTAGGTATTGGTTTAAAAATAAAAGGTTTATTTAATATTCAATTTATTGTCGATGCAGCAGATGAAGTGTATATTATTGAAGTTAATCCAAGAGCTTCTCGTTCAGTACCATTTATTTCTAAAGTAACTGGTGTTAATTTAGCTCAATATGCGACTAGAGTAATGTTAGGTGATAAGATTGGTGATTTTGGAGTAGGTTATGGTCTATTAGATATCAAACCTAATAAATATTATGTTAAAGCACCAACTTTCTCATTCCAAAAATTAAGTGGTTTAGATGTTAATTTAGGTCCTGAAATGAAATCAACAGGAGAAGCAATTGGTTATGATGTAACTTTAAACAAAGCTTTATATAAAGCTTTACAAGCTTCTAATATGAAAATTAAAGATTATGGAACAGTTTTAATTACAGTTGCAGATGAAGATAAAGCAGAAGCATTAGATATTGCGAAAAGATTCTTTGATTTAGGATTTAATTTAGTTGCTACTAAAAATACTAGTGAATTCTTAAAGAATGCTGGTTTAAAAGTAAAAACTTTAAAGAAATTAAGTGAAGGTAGCAGTGAAATTACTGATTGGATTAATAATGGTTATATCAAATATATTGTTAATACTCAATCAACAGGTAATAATCAAAGTAATGATGGTTATATCATTAGAACAACTGCCGCTTTACATAATATTGCGACATTTACAAGTTTTGATACAGTAAAAGTATTATTATCAATTTTAGAAGAAAGAGGTATCAATGTTGATACAATCTAAAGTAGAAAAAATAAAAGTTATAAGTAATAAAGAAGTAGCTAAAGATATTTATCAAATGTCTTTTGCTGCATCTTTACATGCAGTACCTGGTCAATTTATTAATATTAAAGTAAAAGATTGTTATCTTAGAAGACCTATTTCAATAGCTAATATTGAAGAAGATCATTTTGAGATAATTTATAAAGTAGTAGGAGAAGGTACTAAGATATTATCAAATTATCAAAGTAATGATATTTTAGATATTCTATTACCTTTAGGAAATGGATATACTTTAGTAGAAAATAAAAAAGTTTTAGTATGTGGTGGTGGCATCGGAATTCCTCCTTTATTAGAATTAATAAAACAATTAAAAAAATATAATAATGAAGTAATTTTTTTAATAGGATTAAATGATATTAATGAAAATATTTATCAAGATTATCATCCAATAATATGCACAATGAATAAATCAGAATATTTTAATGGTAATGTCATTGATTATTTAAAAGCTAACCATTTAGATTATAATTATGTTTATGCCTGTGGTCCAATGCCAATGTTAAATGCTCTTCAAAAATATGTAACTTGTGAAGGACAAATATCTATTGAAGAAAGAATGGGTTGTGGTTTTGGAGCTTGTGTTGGATGTACATGTAAAACTAAACATGGTTATAAAAGAATTTGTCTTGATGGGCCAGTTTTTGAAATAAAGGAGCTTGATTTAGATGAATACTAAAATTAAATTATTAAATTTAGAATTAGATAATCCTATTATTCCAGCTAGTGGGACATATGGTTTTGGTTATGAATTTGTGAAATTTTATGACATTAATATATTAGGTAGTATTAGTCTTAAAGGAACTACTATTGAATCAAGATATGGTAATCCATTACCTCGTATTGCGGAATGTAAAGCAGGAATGATTAATGCTGTTGGATTACAAAATCCTGGTATTGATGCGGTATTAAATGAGGAAATACCTAAATTAAGTGAAGTTTATCATAAATGGGTTATTGCGAATGTTGCTGGTTCAACTATCGAAGATTATTTAGAATGTGCTAAAAAATTTGATGCTTGTGATAAAATAGGAATTTTAGAAATTAATGTATCATGTCCTAATGTTAAACATGGTGGTTTAGCTTTTGGACAAGATGAAACAATGTTATATGAATTAATCACTAAGTTAAAAGCTGTAACTACCAAATCATTATTTATTAAACTTTCTCCTAATGTTAGTGATATTGTAAGTATTGCAAAGACTTGTGAGAAAGCAGGGGCTGATGGTTTAGTTTTAATCAATACTTTATTAGGAATGAGAATTGATTTAAAAACAAGAAAACCAATAATTCATAACAAAATGGGTGGTTTTTCTGGACCTGCTATTAAACCAGTTGCTTTAAGAATGGTTTTTCAAGTTTACCAAGCTACTAATTTACCAATTATTGGTTGTGGTGGTATAGAAAATGCTAGTGATGTTATTGAAATGATGTTAGCTGGTGCTAGTGCTGTTCAAGTAGGAAGTGCTAATTTAGTTGATCCATATGCATGTCAAAAAATAATAAATGATTTACCAATACTAATGCAAGAATTAGGTATTAATAATTTAAGTGATATTATAGGAGGAGCTTGTGATGAATAAAGATGTTATTATTGCTTTAGATTTTAAAAATAAAGATGAAGCATTAAATTTTTTAAAACAATTTAAAAGTAGTGTTTATGTTAAAATAGGAATGGAATTATATTATAGTGAAGGTCCTAATATTATTAAAGAGATTAAAGCTTTAAATCATAAAATATTTCTTGATTTAAAACTACATGATATTCCAAATACAGTAGCAAGTGCCATGCGAGTATTAAAGAATTTAGATGTTGATATTGTAAATGTTCATTGTGCTGGTGGAATTAAGATGATGAAAGCAGCAAAGGAAGTTTTTAAAGATACTAATACTAAAGTAATAGCAGTAACACAATTAACTTCTACTTCCCAAGAAATGTTAACTAATGAATTATTAATTAAAGAAGATATTAATGATGTGATTGTAAATTATGCTCGATTAGCATATGAAGCAGGACTAGATGGGGTTGTTTGTTCACCACTTGAAGCTAAAATTATTCATAATAATATCAATAAGGACTTTTTAACAATTTGTCCAGGAATTCGTTATGAAAGTGGTAAAGATGATCAAGTACGAATTACTACACCTAGTAAAGCTAAAGAATTAACTTGTGATTATATTGTGGTCGGTAGACCAATTACGAAAGCTAATGATTCACTTGCAATGTATAAACAAATAAAAAAAGAATTTATTTAATTTAAAGGAGAATATTTTTAATGAAAGAAATTGCTCAAGAACTTTTAGAAATTAAAGCGGTATTTTTAAAACCAGATGAACCATTTACCTGGGCAAGTGGAATTAAAAGCCCTATTTATTGTGATAATAGAATGACATTATCATATGTTAAAACAAGAAATTTAGTAGAAAATGCTTATGCATCATTAATAAAAGAACATTTTAATGATGTAGATTGTATTGTTGGTACTGCAACTGCTGGTATTGGACATGCAGCTATTATCGCTCATTTATTAGACAAACCTATGGCTTATGTTAGAGGTAGTGCCAAAGATCATGGTCGTAAAAATTTAATAGAAGGTTATATTCCAAAAAATAGTAAAGTTGTTTTAATTGAAGATTTAATATCTACTGGTAAATCAAGTATTGAATGTATTAATGTCTTAAAAGAAGCTCAAATAGAAGTAGTTGCTGTTATTGCTATATTTACTTATGGAATGAAAAAAAGCATTGATAATTTTAATGATATATCAATGCCATTATATACATTAACTAATCTTGATGAACTATTAGAAGTAGCTAGTAAAGAAAATTATATAAAAATAGAAGATATCGAAAAAATAAAAAAATTTAGGGATAATCCTAATGATGAAAGCTGGATTAAGTAACATTAATCCTTTTTTATTACATTAATTAAGATGTGAATTAAATTGTATTATTAGCTTACTTTGTTATAATAAGAAGGAAATTTTAAAAATGAGGTAATAATATGAAAAAAAATAAAAATTTATTATTTGGAATGATTATGAGTTTATTAGCAGCTATCTTTTTTATCTTTATCATTAATGCTTTTAATTATTTATTAAATGATGCTGATATGATGAAGCAATTTTCAAGCTTATCAGGACTTAGTGAAAGTGAATTATCTAGTTATATACCAGGTATTAAGTCAAGTTTACTTTATATGACATCGTATGCAGTTGTAACATTTATCTTTGCTTTTGCAGCTTATTTAACAAATAAGCGAATTTTAATAATTATTACATTAATATTAACTGTTCTAGCAACCGCTATTTATTTATTTACAATAATTTATAATGGTGTTGATTCATTATTTTTTATAATTTATGCATTAGTAGAAACTTATTTTATTTATCGTGGATATAAAGATAGTAAAGTAGTTAATCTTAATGATTCTTTAGATAATATTAATTTAAATAATGATTTTAGTAATAATACTCCTAATGAAAAAATGGTTATTAATATTAAAAATGTTAATGATGAAAATGAAGAAAAAAAATAATTACTTAATAAAGTAATTATTTTTTTTAAAAGAAGATTAATGATAAGATTCCAACAATTAATAATAGAATAACCATTAAGGTAATAATTAATCTAATATCATAAGAAATATTATTATATTGATCTGAATATTTTTTCATCTTTTTAAAATAGAAATAACCAATATAAAAACCAACTATATATAATAAAGCATCTGAGATATCAAAGACACCTACTTTAAAATAATATTGACTACCTTCAACAGCTAAGGCTACTAGGATAATAAAAAATAAACTAATTTTAAAATTAAACCTTTTATATAAACATCCAAAAGGGACAAACATTAAGATATTTCCCATCATCATAATATATTCAAATTTATTAGGACTAGTAAAAAATAAAGGAATTGGATTAAAGGTTATTGAATTAATAAATGTTTCACTCTTAAAAAATAAAAAATATAAGAAAACAACAATGTATGTTATAAAAATAAGAGCTAACTCTGAATTGTTTAATTGGTATTTTCTTATATAAAGAAGATAAATAATATAAAGATAAAAGTACACTAAGATAGATGATAATAAACTAAAGATACCATTTTCTAAATTAGTAAACATTTGGACATAGCCAGAAAAGAAAAATAGATAGATTAAAGTTAGAATAAAAATAACTCCATGTACAATATAGCTATTCTTCATAATATCATCCTTTCTAAATTCCAAGCTATTATAACATTTTTATTAATTGTGGTATATATTTGAATAAATGAAGTACAAAATATTAAAATAGTGTATAATAAAAAAAGAGGTGAAAATGATGAAGATTGCTTATTTAACAGATAGCTCTATATCAATAAATAGTGATGATAAATTTTTAAATAATGAAGATGTTTTCTTTATACCATTACATATTATAATTGATGATGTTGATTATTTAGATGATGGTAAATATGATCGTGAGCAATTGATTCAAGATGTTTTTAAAGCTAAAAAAGCTAGTACATCACAGCCAAGCCCGGGAGAAGTTAAAATTCTTTTAGATGATATTAAAGCTAAGGGATTTGATGTTTTAGTTTGTGCATGTCTAGGAAGTGGTTTATCTGGAACGCAAAATGTTATTTATTCAGTTGCGATAGAATCTAAATTAACTATTGTCAATCTAGATTCTCGTGGAGCTGGCCCAATGCAAGTTGCAGCTTTAAAAATGTTTAAAAAAGAATTAGCTACAGGTCTTTCATTATCTGATGTTCAAGCTAAGGTACAACACATGCTTGATGTTAGTAATTGTTATGCATTAGTTGATAATTTGAATTATTTACAAAAAGGTGGACGTATTTCTTTAGCAAGTGCTAAATTTGGTACATTATTAAAGATAAAACCTCTTGTTATGTGTAATAAAGAAATGAATGGACGTGTTGTTCCATATGATAAAGTTAGAACTCGTTCTAAAGCACTTATTCGCTTAGTAGAAACATCTTTTAAAGATATTGATGAAGATAGCGAATATGATGTCGCAATTGGTGAATTTGATGCTAAAGAAGATAGTAAAATATTAAAGAATATTATTAATGAAATGCATCCTAATGTAAAAGTTGAAATTATGGATTTATGTTTTGCGATTGGGGTTCATACTGGCCCAAATACTTTAGTTTTATTCACGATTAGGAAGATATAATTATGATATTAAAATCAAGACTATTTTACATTTTTACTGATTTTTTTAATTCTGTTCTTTTAGTATTTTTACCACTTTTATTAAAGACTTTTTTTCAATTAAGTGATAATACTTTTGGAACAGTGATGTTAATAGCTGGTTTCTTTGCGATAGCAGGAATTATCTTATCTCATTTTATTGTGGTTAAATTTAAACAAGAGAAATATGCCTTGATTTTAGAATTTATTTTAATGTTAATTGCTGTAGTGGCAATTTTCTTTAATACTAACATTGTTATTATTACTATTACAACTGGTTTATGTTATTTAAATAGAATGGCTATGTATACTATAGGCGATAATATGATGGTTGAAATAGCTAATCATAATAAATTATCATTTGGTAAGTTTAGAAGTTTTGGTTCAATTGGATGGGGCTTATCTTTTTTATTAAATGGTTATTTAGTAATGAATCATCCTAAATTATTTTTAATTGTATGGTTTATTTTTATTTTATTAGCTATTATCAATTTGCTTTTTCTACCTACTTTAGAAAATAGAAATAAAGATGAAACTAAAGTTAATTATCGTTTATTACTTAAATATCCTAATGTTTTAAAATACTTAATTATTGCGATAATTATTTATGTTTTAATTTATAGTGTTCCTCCATTTATTAATTTTAGAATTTTAGAATTAAATGGAAAAGTTGAAATATATAGTTTAGTAACAGCTATTTTAGTTATTTTAGAATTTGTCATGATATATTTTGCGAACGAATATCGTAAAAGAATGGTTGATAAGAATTATTTAATAACAATTGGTATTTTTCTTAGTATTAAGATGTTATTAATTTCAATGACTAATATCCCGTTAATTATTTATTTAACTGCTTTGTTTGATCCAATTATATTTGGTTTAATATTATCTTTTAATCCAACATATATTAAACAAAGTTGTGATGTTAAATTAAATGGTTTAGTCTTAAATATATTTGGTGTATTAAGTTTATTTTTTATTGCTTTATGTTCAAAATTTTCATCATCTATTATGGAGTATTTTAGTTTAAAATATCTTTTTATTTTTTATTTGATACTTGCATTATTAGTTATTATTTTATCACAGTTATTTAAAATTAAAGATTATTCACAAGAGGAGTTTTAATATGGATATTGGAGCGAAGTTAAAAAGATTACGTTTAAAAAATGGTTTGACTTTAGAAGAATTAGCTAATCGTACTGAGCTAACTAAAGGTTTTTTATCGCAATTAGAACGTGATAAAACAACTACTTCTGTTCAAACTTTATTAGATATTCTTGAAGTACTAGGGACAACTCCTGTTGAGTTTTTTGATACTAGCGATGAGAAAATGAAAGTTGTTTTTACTAAAGAAGATTGTTTTATTCAAAAAAATGCAGATTATACAATTACTTGGTTAGTTAGTAATGCTCAAAAAAATATGATGGAACCAATTTTACTAGAACTATCTTCTAAAAAAACAAGTAATAAAATTCCTCCTTTTGAAGGAGAAGCATTTGGTTATGTTTTACAAGGTGAAGTAACATTATATTACAATGAAAAAGAATATTTATTAAAGGAAAAGAATAGTTTTTATTTAGAAGGTATAAGTGAACACTATTTAGTTAATAAAGGCAATATTGAAGCTAAAATAATTTGGATTGTTAGTCCACCAATATTTTAAAAAGGGGATATAATTATGAAATTAGATTTTATTAAAACTTTACAAAGTAATGAATTAGTAATGATAATATTGATATGTATCATTACTTTAATTTTGTTTTTAATTATTCCTAAATTAGTTGAGAATACAGTAATGCTTTTTGTGGATAAGAAAAATAAAAGAAAACAATTAGTTTTACTAAAGAGCTATTGTAATATTATAAGTACAATTATCAAGATAATTATTGTAATTTGTGCATTCTTTTTGATATTAGTAGTATTTAATGTTAAGATTACAATGATTGTTACATCAGCAGGATTTATTGGTGTTTTAATAACTTATATTTTTCAAGATCCAATAAAAGATATTACTAATGGGATGTTTATTGTTTTTAATGCTCCTTTTGATGTTGGTGATAGTGTAGATGTAGAAGGATTTGTTGGTAAAATTATTGAAATTCAATCACGTTATGTTATTGTTAAAAATTATGTCGGCGATATTTGCATCATTAATAATCGTTCTATTGATAAAGTTGTTGTTTTGAATAAAAAAATTGTATTTAAAAAGGGTGGTAAATAATGCTTGATTATGATTTATATGACATTGTTGAATTAAAGAAACCACATCCTTGTAAAAAATCAAAATATTGGCAAATAATAAGAACAGGCGCAGATATTAAAATTAAATGTTTAGGTTGTGGTCAAGTTATTATGTTTGATCGTAAAGTATTTAATAAGAAGTTGAAAAAAATTATTGAAAAGGGTAATGGTAATAATGATGTTTAGTGAAAAGGGTATACATTTAGGTCCATTTACTATTGCTTATTATGCTTTATGTATTTTAGTAGGTGCTTTAATTTGTTATTTTTTAATAAGACGTGAATGGATTAAAAAAGGTTACGAAGCTAAACATATTGATGATTTCTTTGTTTATGCTTTATTAATAGGGGTGCTAGGCGCTCGTATTTGGTATGTATTATTTCAATTACCAATGTACTTAAAATATCCTAGTGAAATGATTATGATATGGCATGGTGGTCTTGCCATACAAGGTGGATTAATTGCCGGTTGTATCTTTGGTTATTTTTATTTTAAAAAAAGAGGTTATGATTTTTGGGATTGTGCTGATACTATCTTGCCTTATGTTTTAATTGCGCAAGCGTGTGGAAGATGGGGAAATTTCTTTAATCAAGAAGCCTATGGAGGAGTCGTTAATGTTTTAACTCTAGAAAAGTTTCATATACCTCAATTTATTATTGATAAAATGTTTATTGATGGAGCCTATCATCATCCAACTTTTCTTTATGAGAGTATATATTGTTTAATAATCTTTGTCATTATTAGATTAATTATTAGATATACTCCTTTAAAAGTAGGACAAGCTGCTCTTTTATATGGAATCTTTTATTCATTAGGTCGTATTGTAATTGAAGGTATGAGAACTGATAGCTTAATGATTGGCCCTATTAGAACAGCTCAATTAGTTTCATTAATAGTTATCGTCGTCGGTGTTATTTTGTTTTATCGTTTTGATAAAAAACATAGTATGAATAAGTTACAAGAAAAGAGGATAAAAAATGGAAAATAAATTATATGATATTATTATAATCGGTGCAGGTCCAGCAGGAATGACTTGTGCTATATATGCTAGAAGAGCTAATTTAGAGACATTAGTTCTTGAAGCTCAGTCACCAGGTGGAAAAATGGTAAAAACAGCAGAAATTGAAAATTGGCCTGGTATTAAAAATACTAGTGGCCCTGATTTAGCTTTTGCGATGTTTGATCAAATGAATGCATTAAAACCAGAATTTGTTATGGGAAATGTCGCAAAAATAATTAATGGTGATATTAAGAGTGTTATTACTACTGAAGGAAATGAATACAAAGGAAAAGCAGTTGTTATTGCGACAGGAATGGTTGAGAGAAAATTAGGTATTCCTGGTGAAGAAAAATATACTGGTCATGGGGTTAGTTATTGTGCTGTTTGTGATGGTGCTTTATTTAAAGATAAAGTAGTTACTGTTATTGGTGGTGGCAATGCTGCTTTAGATGAAGCTATTTATCTTTCTAAATTTGCTTCTAAAATAAATATCGTAATTAGAAGAGATGTTTTTAGAGCAGATGAAATTGAACAAGATGAAATTAGTAATAATCCAAAAATTAATGTTATTGTCAAACACGTGCCTGTTGAAGTTAAGGGTGATAATGCTGTTACAAGTTTAGTAATAAAAAATGTTGAAACAGAAGAATTAACTGAATTACCAACTGATGGTTTATTTCCATTCATTGGTTCAGAACCAATAACTAATTTTGCGAATTCTTTAGGAATTACCAATGAAAAAGGTTATATTGAAGTAGATGAAGATATGGCTACTAAATTAGCTGGTATTTATGGAGCAGGTGATGTTGTCGAAAAGAAACTAAGACAAATTGTTACAGCAACATCTGATGGAGCAATTGCTGCTCAACAAGTATTAAAATATATAAATATTAATAAAAGTAAATTTCAGTAAAATGAAATTTACTTTTATTATATGAATTAAAACTGAAATTTAATGATGATAAATTCCTTAATAAAAATAGTAATTGTATAATTCTTTTAAGGAGTGATATCATGATTAAAGTTGCTTGTTTAAGCTATAATAATGTCGTTATAAATAATTTTTTTCATGATGAAATTACTTTAGATTATTATAATGATTTAAATTTAATAAATTTTGAAAAATATAAAGTATTTATTCTTTTAAATAGTACTAATAATGTGGATAGTATTAAAGTAATAAACTTAGTTAAAGTGAAATTTTCTGGTATTATCTATTTAATAGATTATAAATTTCAAGAAAAAATTATGAGTGAAGTATTATCAATGGGCATAAATGATTATTTAGTATTACCATTAGATAATAATTATTTAATATCTAAAATATTAAATGATATTAATAAAAATAAAAATGAAGTTATAAAAAAATTTATTTATAAAGATCTAATATTTGATTTAATTAATAATAGATTATATATTGATGGTAAACAAGTAATATTAACTAAAATAGAATATGATATTTTAAAACTATTATGTGAAAATGTAAATAGTGCTATTTCTAGAAAAGAAATATCATATAAAATATGGGGATATGATCTTGATGATTATAGAACTATTGAAACTCATTTTAAAACACTTAGAAAAAAATTACAAAAATATAAATCAAATATAATTACAATATGGGGATATGGCTATAGTTTTATGGAATAATCATATCTTTTTTATTTAATTAATTTATTAATAACAAAAAATGCTATAATTTAAAAAAAGGAGGTTATTAAAATGAAATATACAAAATCTGATTCTGCTTATGCGCCATTAGTAGTTATTTCACTTGATAATGGTGAAAGTATTAGAATAGAAAATGGCTCAATGGTTTATCATAATGGTAAGGTTAATTTACAAGGAAAAACTAATGGTGGTGTCTTAGGAGGATTAGCTAAAAAAGCATTTACCGGTGAAAGTTTTTTTATTACTACAGCAACTGGATTACACGAAAATGCAGAAATTGCTATTGCACCTAATATGGTTGGTGATATTGCGGAAATTAATGTTGGAGAAACTAGTTGGTTTTTAAATGATGGTGCTTTTTTGGCTTGTGATAATAGTGTAGAAATTAATGTTAAATCTCAAGGTTTAGGAAAAGCTGTTTTTGGTGGAACTGGTGGTCTATTCATTATTGAAGCTACAGGTCATGGTACTTTATTAGTTAATGGTTATGGTAAGTTATCAGTTATTGATGTTACTGAAGATAATGATTTTATTTGTGATAATACTCATGCTATTGCTTGGAGTGGAACCTTACAATATGGAATAGAAGCTGCTAGTGGAAAAATAGGATTTACAAGTGGTGAAGGCTTTGTTAATCATTTTAAAGGTAATGGTAAAGTGATTGTTCAATCACGAAGTTTAAAAGGATTTGCTCAATTACTTCAAAAATACATCATAAAATAAAAAGCTCACAAAGAGCTTTTTTGTTGAATAAGATATATATGATATAATACAATAAATTAGGTGATAGATATGCATAAAACAAATGCTATGAGAATATTAGATAGAGAAAAAATTGAATATAAACTTTATAATTATGAAAATTCAAATGCAATAAGTGGTATTGATGTAGCTGATTATTTACAAGTTGAATATCATAAAATTTTTAAAACACTCGTTACTCAAGGTAAATCTAAAGAATATTATGTTTTTATTATTCCTGTAGATAAAACTCTTGATTTAAAGAAAGCTGCTCATGTTGTTAATGAGAAATCTATTCAGATGATTAAGAGTAAAGATTTAAAACAAATAACTAATTATGTTCATGGTGGTTGTTCACCAATCGGTATGAAAAATACTTTTAAAACTATAATTAATGATTCAGCATTAAAGGAAGAAACTATTTTAGTAAATGGTGGTAAAATAGGTTATAACCTTGAATTAAAATTAGATGATTTAAATAAGATTATTGATATTCAAATAGCAGATATTATTGTTTTATGAAAATTAAAAAATAAAGAAAAGAGATGAGATTATGAATGAATTTACTCATATAAGAGGTAATACTTATTGTATCGAACAAAAAACCAATATTGGTCTAATTATTAATGATAATAAAGTTATTTTAATTGATAGTGGTAATGATAAAGATGCTGGAAGAAAATTAAGACAATTATTAGAAAAACAAAACTTAACAATTGATTATATAATTAATACTCATTCCAATGCTGATCATATTGGAGCTAATGCATACTTAATAAATCAATATAATTGTAAAGCTTATACTTATAATCGAGAAGTTTTTTTAACACAGTATCCTGATTTAGAACCAGCTATACTTTATGGTGGATTTCCAACTAAAGAGATGAAAAATAAATTTTTAATGGCTAAACCTTCTTCGATTGAAAATATTAAGCAAATTAATAATGATATAGAATATTTTGAAGTTCCAGGACATTATTTAGATATGATTGCAATTAAATCGAATGATAATGTTATCTTTTTAGGAGATTGTCTTTTTTCTAAAGAAATTATTACAAAATATCATTTATTTTACATTTATGATATTAAAGCTTACTTAGAAACTTTGGATAAATTAATTATGATGAATAATGAAAAAAAATTTATCTTTGTTCCATCACATGGTTTAATATCTGATAATATTAAAGATGTTATAGAATTAAATAAAAATAAGATATATGAAATTATTAATCTTATTTTATCTTTACTAGAGAATAAAATTACTTTTGATACTTTACTAAAAAAAGTAATGGATTATTATCATTTAACATTAGATTTAAATCAATATTTATTAGTTGGTTCAACTATTAGAAATTATCTAAGTTATTTAAGCAATGAAAATAAAATTAATTTTGTAATAGAAGAGAATAAATTATATTATGAGATTATTTAATAATAATATTTGTATTAAATTAAAAAGCTATAAAGAATAATTCTTTATAGCTTTTATTTTAACTTATTATTATTTTCCTTCTTTAGCGATTCTTTCTAAAGCAAGTTCATCAGCAATTTTATAAGTTGGAGCATTTGTTTCTTTAGATTTTTTATAAATCATTTCAAGAGTATTATAAATATTTTCGCATAATCCTACAACTTTTTCTTTATTCCAACCACCTGGTTCAATTTCATATCCACAACTAATTACGCCACCACCATTGATTACATAATCAGGAGCGTAGATTAATCCAAGTTTATGTACTTCTTCACCAGCTTCATCATCAACTAGTACATTATTAGCACATCCAGCAATTACTTTACAGTTAAAGTCTTTAGCATTTTCTTTTGATATAATAGCACCCATAGCACATGGAGCAAATACATCACATTCTTGTGTATAAATATCATCAACACTAACTACTGTAGCATTTAATTCTTTTTCGGCTTTAGCAGTTGCTTCACTATTTACATCCGCAACAATTAATTTAGCACCATCTTTATGTAGCATTTCAGCTAATGGATATCCTACTGCACCTACACCAGACATTGCAATAGTTAAACCTTCTACTGAATCACTACCAAATGCTTCTTTAACACTTGCTTTAATTCCCCAATAAGTACCTAAAGCTGTATAAGGTGATGGATTTCCTGAAATATCTTTTTTACCAACTACATATTCAGTACATTCATTAATATAAGCAACATCTTCTTCATTGATATTCATATCTTCTGCAGTATAATAAGATCCATTTAAACGATTAACAAAACTTCCATACTTTCTTAATAATGCTGGAGTTTTAATTTTTTTAGGATCACCAATAATTACAGCTTTTCCGCCACCAGCATGTAATCCCCCAACTGAATTTTTAAATGTCATTCCACGAGATAGTCTTAGAACATCATATAAAGCATCATCTTCAGTTTTATAATCATAGAATCTTGTTCCACCAATTGCTGGTCCTAATTTAGTATTATGCACGGCAATAATACATTTTAAACCAGTTTCTTTATCGTAACAATAAGATACCATTTCATGTTCCATATTTACAATATTTTCTAATGTTTTCATTAGATTAATCCTCCTTAGTGATTTTTCCATAAGTTAATTTTTTATTGTTTATATTAGCAGCATTACCCTCATCAGTATCGATATGCATAGTAATATTAAAACTTTCATCAGTTCTAATAGTTACTTTTTTAAAGATAAGGGCTCTTTCTCCTTCAATTTCAACACTAACATGATCACCATCTTTTAATCCATTTTCAGCTGCTAAATTAGTGTTCATGTGAATATGTCGAGCAGCAATAATAACTCCTTCTTCAAGCTTTACTTGACCTTTTGGACCTTTTAAAATACAACTTCCTGTATTTTTAATATCTCCAGAGTCTCTAATATATTGATCAAGTCCAAGTTTTATTGCATCAGTTATGGCTAATTCAACTTGTGTTTTTTTTCTTAAGGGTATTAAGATTGAGAAATTATCACTACCTTTACTACCAATCACTTCAACTGTCTCTTCAGTAACAAAATAATTTTTTTGTGATAATTCACGCTTTTTTGTTAATTGGTAGTTCTTGCCAAAGAGAATATCAACATGCTCTTGACATAAATGTAAGTGTTTTGCGGATATCTCGATAGGCGTTTTTAATTGGGACATATTTTCCTCCTTTCTTATTGATATATTTTAGGTTCTATTTCTTTATTTAGAACTCTTAAAACCCCTTGTGCTAAAGCACTAACTTCATCTTCTCCAGGATATTTTTTAACTGGAGCAATAAAATTAACATATTCAGTAATTAATTTTGTGAAATCATCAGAATAAGCAATACCACCAGTTAAGACAATAGCATCAACTTTTCCTTTTAAAACAGCAGCCATTGCGCCTATTTCTTTAGCTATTTGATATGCCATTGCTTGATAAAATAAGATAGCTTTTTTATTACCTTCTTTAACAAGTTTTTCACAATCTCGCATATCATTTATTCCAAGATAAGAAACCATACCACCATTTTTAGAACAATAATCTTTAATATCTTGTTCATTTTTATTAAAATCATAAATTAATTGTGCTACGCCCATGGCAGGTAAAGCTCCACATCTTTCAGGTGACATTGGTCCTTCACCTAAAATAGCATTATTACAATCAATAGTTTTACCATTATGATGAGCAGCGACACTGACACCACCACCCATATGAGCAACAATTAAATTAGCAGTTTCATATGTTTTATTTAAATCTTTAGCGGCAATACGAGCAATAGCTTTTTGATTTAAAGCATGCCATGTTGAAGTTCTTTCTATTTCAGCGACACCAGAAACTCTGGCAATATCTTGTAGTTCATCAACTACTACTGGATCAACAACATAAGCAGGAATATGATATTTTTCTTCTAAATCATTACCAATTAATCCAGCTAAACATGAAGCATGCATTGCAGCAGATTCCATTGTTTTTAAATCATTAACCATTTTTTCATTTACTTCATAAGTTCCACTTGCCATTGGTTTAATAATACCACCACGACATGCGTAAGCATCAAAATCATCATATTTATATCCATTATCATTTAATAATTTTTCAATTACTTGATAACGATATTCTTTTTGTTCAGGAATACTATTGAAACGATGTAAATCTTCTACACTATGTCTTATAGTTTCATCATAAACAATTTCATTGTCTTCACACACTGCGATCTTTGTTGAGGTAGATCCAGGATTTAATACTAAAATTTTATACATTTATTAATTTACTCCTTTTATTACTGTTTCTTTACCTTTAGCAACAGCTTCCATATTTAAATCAATCATTTTAGCTTTAGTTTCACCAAATTTTGATAACATTGCTTTTTTAATATCATCTTCATTAAAAGATTTAGTTACTTCCATTACAGCTCCTATAATTGGCATATTTTGTACTTTAGGATTACCTAATTCTAAAGCTATTTCACTACATGGTAATCCAATATAATTTATTCCATTAATTTTATTAATTTCATCTTTTTTTATTAGAGAAGAATTATAAATAATAGTTCCATTTTCAACAACCATATTTTGCATTGATTCAAGTGATGGTTTATTCATTGCAACTAATATTTGAGGATCAAGAATTATTGGCGTACCAATAATATCATCAGATATTACTACAGAACAATTTGCTGTTCCACCACGCATTTCAGGACCATATGAAGGCATCCATGAAACATTTTTTCCTTTTTGCATACCAGCTTCTGCAATCAATTGGCCAGCTAATAATACTCCTTGGCCACCAAAACCGGCAAATATCATTTTAGTTTCCATTACTTTTCCTCCTTATAAACACCAAGTGGGAAAACATTAAGCATATTATCTTTAACCCATTTTAATGCATCAACAGGGCTCATTCCCCAATTAGTAGGACATGTAGATAATACTTCTACTAAACTATATCCTTTACCATCTAATTGATATTGAAAAGCTTTTTTAATTGCTTCTTTTGCTTTTTTAATATTTGGTACATCATGAACTGATACACGTGCTACATAAGCAGGACCTTGAATAGTAGAAATCATCTCAGCAATATGGATAGGACCAGATTCATTTTTAGAGGCGCGTCCATATGGAGAAGTAGTTGTAACTTGACCTACTAAAGTAGTAGGTGCCATTTGACCACCAGTCATACCATAAATAGCATTATTTACAAAAATAGTAGTTACATTTTCATTCCTACTAGCCACATGAACTGTTTCAGCCATACCAATACTAGCTAAATCACCATCACCTTGATAAGTAAATACTACTTTATTAGGATGAACTCTTTTTACGCCAGTAGCAACTGCTGGTGCACGACCATGTGCTGCTTCAATTCCATCACATTTAAAATAATTATATGCAATAACACTACATCCTACAGGTGCTACTAAAATAGCATTATCATTAATATTTAATTCTTCTAATACTTCAGCTACTAAACGATGAATTATCCCATGAGTACATCCAGGACAATAATGCATTGTAACATCAGTAATCATTTTAGTTTTATTAAAATTTGGCATTTCTATTCCTCCTTACTTGCTAGTTCGATAGCTTCTAATATTTGCTTAGTTGTTGGAATAATTCCGCCAGCTTCACCAACAAAACTAACAGGTTTACTACCTTCTAAAGCAAGTTTAACATCATAAATCATTTGTCCACTGGACATTTCCGCAACCACAACATTTTTAGTATTTTTAGCAGCTTCTTTTAGTTCTTTAAGTGGAAAAGGCCAAAGCGTAATAGGTCTAAATAATCCAACTTTAATTCCTTTTTCACGAGCTTCTCTAATAGCAGAACGAGCGATTCTAGATGTTGTCCCATATGCGACAATCATGATATCTGCATCATCAATAAATGCTGTTTCAAACATAATTTCATTTGCTTCAATCTTTTCATATTTTTTAGTTAAATTTTTATTATGAATATTTAACTCATGAGGATCTAAATATAAAGATCTTAAAATATTATGTGATCCTTCTTTTCCTGTAACAGCCCAATCTTTTTTATAATTCGCTGAATTATCATTATCTTTAATTTCAGCTGGTTCCATCATTTGACCAATAACACCATCGGCTAAAATTATTACTGGATTACGATATTCATCTGCTTTATCAAAAGCTTTTTGTACTAAATCTACAGCTTCTTGAACATTAGCTGGGGCATAGACCATAGTGTAGTAATCACCATGACCACCACCTCTAGTTGCTTGAAAATAATCACTTTGTGCTGGTTGAATTCCTCCAAGACCTGGCCCACCACGCATTACATTTACGATAACAGCAGGTAATTCAGCTCCAGCTAAAAAAGAAATACCTTCTTGTTTTAAACTAAGACCTGGGCCAGATGAACTTGTCATAACTCGAGCACCAGCTCCAGCAGCTCCAAAAACCATATTGATAGCTGCTACTTCACTTTCTGATTGAACAAAAACTCCATCTTCAAGTTTAAGTAATCTTTTAGACATATGTTCAATCAATTCATTTTGAGGGGTAATAGGGTAACCAAAGAAGCATTTACATCCAGCATGGATAGCTGCTTCCGCAATTGCGACATTACCTTTCATTAATTTTTTTTCCATTTTATTTACTCCTTATTTATTATCTTTTATTGTAATTACCATATCTGGACAAATGGTAGCACACATAGTACAAGCAATACATTCGTCTTGATTGATGCATTGTACAGGGGCATATCCTTTAGAATTAATTTTTGTTTTTGATAATTCAAGTATTTTTTTAGGACATACTGAAACACATAAAGAGCAACCCTTACATATTTCCTCTTTAATAAAAACTTTTTCCATTATAAAACTCCTCCCATGTTTATTTTGTTTTACAAATTGTTTATAGTTTAATTAAAAGTTTAATCTTACTTATAATTATAAATTCAATATTCATTTTTACAATATATCTAATTATATTTATAAAAAAATATTTTCATATTTTACATAAGTAAATATATAATGTGTATAATTTATTAATGTTTCTAAAAATACAATTATTTTAATTGCATTTAACTTAATAATTTTGTATAATTATAAAGCAGTTAAAAATTAGGGGCATAGTTCAATGGTAGAATAACGGTCTCCAAAACCGCTGATGTGGGTTCAACTCCTGCTGCCCCTGCCATAAATAAAATTTAAGTCTATTTTAGACTTTTTTTTATTTTTAAACTATGATTTCAATTATACAGTATAATACGGACTATTGATTATTTTTTTTTAATATGAATTTAGTAGCTTTAATAAAAATAAATGATATAATAATTAGGTAAGATAGGAGGGATTAAGATGCCAGAACTTAAACAGGTAGTTGAAAATAATATTAATGATAATGTACCTAAACCAAAACGTAATGTTAAAATGCCTTGGCAAGTTAGTACAGCAGGAATTGTTCTTGGTCTATTTTTTGGGATAGTATGTTGTTTAATAGCTTTATTAGGTAATCATCAATATAAACAAGGTAAAGATGTTTCTGATCTAGTGAAAGCTTATAATATTGTTTTTATAATTACAATTATTATTGTGGCTATAACAATTATTTTAGTAATTGTTGTTGGTATTGTTGCGGCTGTTTCTAGTAACAGTTATTATTCATATTATTAATATTTAATAGGGACTATTTACAGTCCTTATTCTTGCTGCATTAGTATAATGGTATTACGAGGCCATGGTAAGGCTTTAACGCAGGTTCAATTCCTGCATGCAGCACCAG
>JAISTP010000036.1 GCA_031272545.1 Bacilli bacterium
AAATGATTTTATCGGTTTTCATGTTTTAACTTTAGACAATAATAAATACTATGTTAGAAACTTTGGTCCATCATGTGGTATTGATGAGGAAAGTGCTACTGGTACAGCCAATGGAGGGATGTATGAGTATTTAGAAAGTAAAGGCTATATCAAAGGTGATGAAGAAATATTTTTCTATCAAGGAGATAATATGAATTTAGTAAGTAGAATAGATGTTAAGAAAATAGATAATGTAATTTATGTTGGAGGGAAAGCTAGTCTAAATAAAGAATTTGATATTTAATAAAATAATAAAAAAAGGACTATTTAGTCCTTTTTATTATAGTTATTCAAAATATAATCTAAATCATGTTTTATAAAGTCAATACAAGCATTACTAGCATTATTTGTGCTTTCATTAATTAATTCTAATTCTTCTTGTTTAATTTTAGATAAAACATAATCTTTAACATCATTCATAGTATTTTTACCAATACCAACTCTAATTCGAGCTATATCTTGTGTTTTTAAATGATCTATAATATTCTGCATTCCTTTTTGGTGACCACTAGAACCTTTTTTTCTAATTCTAATTTTACCAACATTAATATCCATATCATCAAAAATAATTAAGATATCTTCCATATTAATATTAAAGTAATTAACAAATTGAACGACACATTCACCACTTAAATTCATATATGTATGTGGTTTTAAAATAATAACTTTTTCATTATTAATTAGTCCTTGATAATAATTACCATTAAACTTATTTTTATTTAATTCAATATTTAATTTATCACATAATTTATCAATAGTAATAAAACCCATATTATGTCTAGTTAATTCATATTCCTTACCAGGATTACCTAAACCTACAATTAATTTCATTATTGTTTTAATTCAAGTTGTACTGCTTCACTTACTGATTTAACATTTTCAATATTATCAATTACAGTAGATAAAATATTACATACACTAACTACTTTAATCATATCAATTTGTTTTTCTTTAGTTAATTCAATAGTATCAGTAGTAACTAACTCTTCAATTACTGAATCTTGTAATCTTTCAATAGCTGGTCCTGATAGTACAGGATGAGTACAACAAGCTAAGACACGAATAGCCCCATTATCTTTAATTGCTTTGGCACCAGCACATATTGTTCCGGCAGTATCAATCATATCATCAATCATAATGGCAACACGATTTTCTACATTACCAATTATATGCATAATTTCTACTGCATTAGCTTCAGGACGTCTTTTATCAATAATGGCAATAGGACAATCTAACATTTTTGCTAGAGCACGAGCTCTTGTCACACCACCATGATCAGGTGATACAACAACTAAGTTTTCTTTATCTAAATCACGATAAGCACTAGCTAGAATTGGTAAGGCATAAATATCATCAATTGGAATCGTGAAAAATCCTTGAATTTGAGCTGCATGTAAATCTAATGTAATGATACGATCAGCTCCAGCCATTTGAATCATATCTGCTACTAAACGAGCAGTAATTGGTTGTCTTGGTTTAGCTTTACGATCTTGACGTGCATATCCATAATATGGCGTAATGATATTAATTGTTTTAGCACTAGCTCTTCTTAAAGCATCAATCATAATTAATAATTCCATTAGTGATTCATTAGTAGGAGCACATGTTGATTGAACAACATAAACATTTTTACCTCTAACTGTTGTGCCAATTTCGACAAGAGTTTCTCCATCCGCAAAATGTTTGACATTACATTCACCTTTTTTAACGTTTAAGTTATCACAAATTTTATCTGTTAAACGTGGTGATTTAGTTAGTGAAAAGACTACAGTATTTTTAAGCATTTAATTTATTCCTCCAATTAATTTATTTAAATCTTGATCCGAAATCTTCTTTTATTTCTTGTCTTACTCTTCCAATAGCTAATGATTCTTTAGGAACATCACTAGTAATAGTAGTACCTGCCGCAATAACAGCATCACTTTCTATTTTAATAGGTGCAATAAGATTAGAATTACATCCAATAAAAACATTATCTTCAATTATTGTTTGATGTTTATTTTTACCATCATAATTAACAGTAATTGTTCCACATCCGACATTAACATCCTCACCAACAATAGAATCTCCTAAATAAGATAAGTGTGCTGCTTTTGAACGTGATGAGAAGATAGTTTTTTTCATTTCCACAAAGTTACCTATTTTAACTTCATCTTCAATAATACAATTTTGACGCAATCTTGCAAATGGTCCAACTTTAACATTATTTTTAATAGTACAATCATAAACATGCGCATAAGTTAATTCAGAATTATTTAAAACAATAGTATCAATTAATTCAGAATTTGGACCAATAATACATTCTTTACCAATACGAGAGTTACCATAAATATGAGTATTAGGTCGAATAATCGTATCGATATCAATTGTCACATCAGGACCAATATAAGTGGTTCTAGGATCTATTAAAGTAACACCACTATCCATTAATTTTCTATTAATACGACTTGATAATACTCTTTGAGCATAAGCTAAAGTAGCACGATCATTAACTCCAATAGTTTCTTTTAAATCTTTTAAAATACAACCATCTACTTTATATTTTTGATTATACATAAGTTCAATAATATCAGTTAAGTAATATTCATTTTGTGCATTATCATTTGATAATAAATCAATTAAATCAAATAAAACTTTATTATCAAAAATATACGTTCCTGTATTAAATTCATTAATAGCTAATTCTTTTTCATCAGCATCTTTATATTCAACAATCTTTTTAACAATTCCATTTTTATCTCTAATGATACGACCATATTGTAAAGCATCATCTAATTCTCCTGTTAATATCGTACAAGAGTTTTCATGTCTAAGATGATGATCAATTAAATCTCTAATTGTATCAGCACTAATTAATGGAGTATCACCACAAATAACGATAGTTAACCCATCTTTATTTTTTAAAATATCAGCACATTGCATAATAGCATGACCAGTTCCAAGTTGTTCTTCTTGCATAACATAGCGCGAATTATCTTTTACAACATCTTTTACTTTATCAGCTTCATAACCAATTACTGAAATAATATTAGAAACATCAGCTTTACGAAGGTTATCAATAACATGCATAATCATAGGTTTATCAAGTATTCTATGAATTACTTTAGGTAAGTTAGATTTCATTCTCGTTCCCTTACCTGCAGCTAAGATAATAGCATTAATTTTCATCCTTTTCACCTCCATAAAATTATAGCATATTTTAGTATTAAACTAAATAAAAAGAAGAATTATCTTAAATAGGTTAATAAAAATAAATTTTGCTATAAAAATGAATTTCTATTATCATAAATTATCTATATTAAATATTTAATTAATATCTTGTATCTATATATATGAAATGTTATAATAAAGATAACAATATGTTAATTTTTAAAGAAAGGATTGATAGATATGAAAAAAAATATATTGTTGTTAAGTCTTGTGCTATTAGCTTTTTTAAATGTAGTTTATTTTGTATCTAATATTAGTGCTTTAGATGTAGATAATAACTTAAACACAAAATCATATTATGAGCCTGAATTTAATTGTAATATATGGACTTACTATAACAAATACAAAACTTACAAAAATGCTAAGCTTACTGGTTGGCACCCTCAATTAAGTGATAAATGGAGAAGAGCTAATGGATATTATTTTTCCAATTCATCAATTAATGTATCTGTTTCTGTTGGTGCAACCTATGGATATGGTGATGTATCAGTAGCTGTATCAAAATCAGCTAATAGTGGGTGGTTTATAAGTGCAAATTCTAAGAAATATTCAAAAGTTAAATTTACTAATACTGGTACTTTAACTAAATGGAAACATCAATATTGTCCTGTAAAAAATAAATTTAATGTTACTAAAGAATATTATTATCCAGTATACAAGTAAATAGATATGAAAAAATTAATTTTTATAACTTTATGCATAATGACATTAATAGCCGGATGTCAAAATAAACCAACCATAACTTATCAAGATAATATTGATAGTAATAAATTATTAATGTTATTTAATAATAATATCTTAAAAGAAATTAGAATTAATAATATAAGTAATTATGAATTATATTTTCTTCACTATCAAGACAATAAACTAGTTAAGAAATATGGATTAATTTTAGACGAGAATAATAATAAAGATAATCTAGATTTAATATATGCCATATCATCTAATCTTAATAATGATAAAATAAAAACTATTTCTTTTTTAGAAAGTAATGCTCTATTAAAAGAAAATATTAATTTTAAATATAATAATAAATATTTAAATACAATTGAATTAAAAAATATAGATTTAACTAAGAATAATAAAAACATTATTTCTGGTCTTTATATTGATGATGATAAAGCTAGTATTGCAAGAAGTAATGATTTCTTTAAAGATGTTAATAAGTATGAATCATTATTATTAATATTAGAATTTAAATAATAATTAAGAGTCTATTTTATGAACTATTAGTTTAAAATAAGCATATATTTTGAAGATACGATGTTAAGAGTGTAGAATAAAAGTACAGAAGAAAGGAAGTATAATATGAATATATATGATTTTAAAGTAATGGATGGTTCAAATAAAGAAATTAGTATGAAAGATTATGAAGGTAAAGTACTACTAATTGTTAATACTGCTACTAAATGTGGTTTAACTCCTCAATATGAAGCATTAGAAGCTTTATATGAAAAATATCAAGATAAAGGTGTTGAAGTATTAGATTTTCCATGTAATCAATTTTTAGAACAAGCACCTGGAACTATTGAAGAAATTAATGAATTTTGTACATTAAATTATAATACTAAATTTCCTAGATTTGCAAAAGTAGATGTTAATGGTGACAATACTCATCCAATGTTTAAATATTTAAAAGAAAATGCAGGAAAACAAATTGAAAATGATGCTTATGCAGATTTTAGTGAAAAAGTTAAAGATTTACAACCATATCATGGTGATAATGATATTAAATGGAATTTTACTAAGTTCTTAATTGATCAAAAAGGTAATATTGTAGCACGCTTTGCGCCGACAGTTACTCCTGAAGAAATTGGTAGTTATATTGAAAAACTTCTTTAATTAGAAGTTTTTTTAATATTTAAAGTTAATTAGTAATAAAATTTGCTTGATTAATTATAAAAAGTTATAATGAATTTCTAGTTATATAAGATATTAATTAATTTGAACAATATTATGAAAAGAAGTGAAGTAGATAATGGAATATGAATTAGTTTCTGAATTTACTCCGCAAGGAGATCAAATTAAAGCAATAGAAGAATTAACTAAAGGAGTACTTGATGGTAAAACTAATCAAGTTCTTTTAGGTGCAACAGGAACAGGTAAAACTTTTACTATGGCTAATGTAATTAAAAATGTTAATAAACCAGTCTTAGTATTAGCACATAATAAAACACTAGCTGGTCAATTATATAGTGAATTAAAAGAGTTTTTTCCGCATAATCGAGTAGAATATTTCATTAGTTATTTTGACTTTTATCAACCAGAAGCTTATCTTCCAGGAACTGATACTTATATTGATAAAACAACTAAGTCTAATCAAGAAATTGAAATGTTACGTGCTAGTGCCTTAAATTCATGTTTAGAAAGAAATGATACAATTGTTGTAGCTAGTGTTGCTTGTATTTATGGAGCAAGTGATCCTAAAGAATATGAAAGAATGATTTTTAGTATTAGAAAAGGCATGGAAATAACAAGAAAAGATTTTATCAACCATTTAGTAGACCAACAATATCAAAGAAATGATATTGAAGCTAAAGGAAAATGTTTTCGGGTACGAGGAGATATCATAGATATTTTCCCAGGTTGGGATAATTCATTTTACTATCGTATTGAAATGTTTGGTGATGAAATAGATAGTATTACTAAGATGGATACTTTAAATAATCATCGTTTAGAAACTTATGAAATATTAAGAATTTATCCTGCAGATGATTATGCGACTAGTTATGAAAGAATGCAAGAAGCTATTAAAAGAATAGAAGCAGAACTAAAAGAAAGATTAGCTTATTTTAAAGAAAATAATAAATTATTAGAATATCAAAGATTAGAACAGCGTTGTACTCATGATATTGAATTATTAAAAGAATTTGGTATGTGTCCTGGTATTGAAAATTATTCACGACATATTGATTTAAGAGCTAAAGGGCAACGTCCTTATACTTTATTAGATTTTTATCAAAAAGATTTCTTAGTAATAGTAGATGAATCTCATGTCATGTTACCACAAATAAGAGGGATGTTTAATGGTGATCGAGCTCGTAAACAAACTTTAGTTGATTATGGCTTTAGACTAGAATCAGCTTTAGATAATAGGCCTTTAAGATTTGAAGAGTTTATTGAATTAACTAATCAAAAGATATTTGTATCCGCAACTCCAGGTGATTATGAATTAGAACAAGTTAATAATGAAGTAGTAGAACAAATAATTCGTCCTACAGGATTACTAGATCCTAATATCGAAGTAAAACCAAGTATGAATCAAATAATTGATATTGTGGATAATATTAATAAACAAATTGCTAATAATGAAAGAACATTAATCACAACTCTAACTGTAAGAATGGCTAAGGAATTAACTGATTATTTAAAAGATAAAAATATTAAAGTAGCTCATTTAAATCATGAAATTAAAAGTTTAGAAAGAATAGAAATAATTAATGATTTAAGAAGTGGTAAATATGATGTTTTAGTTGGTATTAATTTATTAAGAGAAGGTTTAGATTTACCAGAAGTAAGTTTGATTTGTATCTTAGATGCAGATAAAGAAGGATTCTTACGTTCTGGAAAATCACTTGTTCAAATAATAGGTCGTGCCGCTCGTAATGAACATGGTCGTATTATTATGTATGCCGATACGATGACTAAAAGTATGGAATATGCTATTAATGAAACAAAAAGAAGACGAGCTATTCAAGAAGCTTATAATAAAGAACATGGTATTATTCCTAAAACAATTCATAAAGAAATAAGAGAAAATATTAAAGGTAAAGAAGTAATTAAAGAAATAGATAATTATATGAATAAAAACAAGAAGCTTACTAAAATAGAACGTGATCGTATCATTGATACATTAAAAGATGAAATGGCTAGTGCCGCAAAAAGTTTAGATTTTGAAGAAGCAGCTCGTTTAAGAGATTTAATATTTGAATTAAGTAGTGAATAGAAAGGATGATTTATAATGAGACAAATGACTTTATTAGGGACAATCGCAAGTGATTTTATAGATGAAGGTAATGGTTTTAGTACTTGTTTAATAGAAATTAAAAATGCTAAACAAGTGCCTTTAAAAATAAAACTTGTCTTTAGAAAAGATTTAAGTACTAATATTAAAGATAAGATTAAATTAAATAATTTAATTTTAGTTAATGGTATTTTTGATTTTGATGTTAATGGCAGTAATTTATCTTTTGCAATTATTGTTAATGATATAACTTTCTTTAATAATAATAATGATAATAGTTCAATTAATATGAATGGTAATGTTAATTAATAAGTATGATTATAATAGAAAAATGACTTCTTTATAAAAAGTGGTCATTTTTCTATTATATAGTAATATATGCTATAATACACAAAGGTGATTTAATGAATAGACATAAATTATTCTTAATAATATTAATGGTTATATTAGTAGACCAATTAAGTAAATATTTTATTAGTAATAATATGCACTTATATGAAACAATTAATGTTATTCCTAATTTTTTTAATCTTTATTATATTCAAAATGATGGGGGAGCTTTTAGTATTTTAGAAGGACATATGTTCTTATTTTATTTAGTTTCTATTATTGGTTTAGTTATATTATATTTTATTTATAAACAAGCTAATACTAATATTTTAAAAATAGCTGTTGCTTTTGTTGTTGGTGGTTTGTTTGGTAATTTAATTGATCGTGTTTTTTATCAAAAAGTAATTGATTTCATTAGTCTAAATTTTGGCTCTTATCATTTTGCCATATTTAATGTCGCTGATATTTTTATTACGGTTGGCATTATATTATTACTTATTGATACATTATTTATTAATAAGAAAAAGGAGAATTAAATGGAAAAAATTGTTGTACATAAAGAAGATAATAAAAAAAGACTTGATAAATATCTAAGTGATAATTATCAAGATTTAAGTCGTACGATTATTCAAAAAATGATTGAAGATAATGCTATATTAGTAAATGATGAAATAGTAAAAGCTAATTATAAATTAAAAAGTAATGATATTATTAGTATTGAAGAATATGTTAAACCTGATATTAAATTAGAACCGGAAAATATTGCTTTAGATATTATTTATGAAGATAATGATTTATTAGTTATTAATAAGCCTAGTGGCATGATTGTGCATCCAGGTAATGGCGTTTATGAACATACTTTAGTAAACGCTTTATTGTATCATTTTAAAGAATTAAGTAAGGTTAATGGTGAAAATAGACCTGGTATTGTTCATCGTATTGATAAAGATACTTCAGGATTATTAGTGGTTGCTAAAAATGATAAAGCTCATTTAAAGTTAAGTGAACAACTACAAGACAAGTCATTATTTCGTGTTTATAAAGCTATTGTTCATGGTCAATTAAGTGACCGTCATATTATTATTAATGCCCCAATAGGAAGAGATAAAAATGATCGTACTAAGATGGCCATAACTTCTAATAATAGTAAAAATGCTACAACCCATATTAATGTTATTGAAGTATATAAAGATTATTCTTATATTGAGTGTAAATTAGAAACTGGACGTACTCATCAAATAAGAGTTCATTTAAATTATATTAAACATCCTATTTTAGGAGATCCTAAATATGGTTACAAAAAAGATGATACATCTTATGGCCAATATTTACATGCTTATAAGATTGGTTTTATCCATCCAAGTACTAATGAATATATGGAATTTGAAATTGATTTACCAAAAGAATTTAAAGATAAGTTAAATGATATTGCCTATGATATAAATAACACAACTATTTAAAATAGTTTTGATATAATAGTATAGTAAAGGAGTTTTGATATGGATAATAATATTCTCGATAGAATTAAATTAATGAGTTTAGCCCAATTATTTGTTCAAACATATTCTTATCAAGAAGTAATAATAAAAAATGTAGAGGGTATTTTCTTACAAAATAAAGGTGCTCATTTTCATATGATTAGAATTAGTAATACTAAATATAGTAATACTGATGACTTCAACAAGGATTTAGTAAATATAAAAAGAATTACTGATGAATATTCTAAAATGTCATTTATTGA
>JAISTP010000027.1 GCA_031272545.1 Bacilli bacterium
TTGTAAAAAAATTTAAAGAATTAGATATTATCACGATATTATGTACTTATCCTATTGATATTGATAATGAAATATTTTTAGATGAAATAAGAAAACTAAATAATGATGATACAATTCATGGAATAATTGTTTTAAGACCATTACCACTACATTTAGATGATGATGCAATAGCTAGTAATTTAGTTAGTTATAAAGATATTGATGGTTTATCATATACTAATATTGCTAGAGTCTTTTCACAAGAAAATAAAGGTATCGTTCCTTGTACTCCCCAAGCTGTTATGAGAATATTAGATTATTTAAAAGTAAATTTAAAAGGTAAAAATGTAACTATTGTCGGTGCAGGAATGGCTGTAGGTCGACCTTTAGCAATTATGATGCTTAATGAAAGAGCTACTCTTACAATTTGTCGTTCACTAACTAAGGATTTAGTAAAAGAATGTCAAAATGCAGATATATTAATTGCTGCTGCAGGAGTAAAACACTTAATAAAAAAAGAACATGTTAAAAAAGATGCTATTGTCATTGATGTTGGTATTAATGTCGAAGATAATAAAATATATGGTGATGTTGCTTTTGATGAAGTAAAAGAAATTGCTTCTGCTATATCTAAAGTTCCAGGTGGCGTTGGCTCAATTACAACTTACATTCTAGCATTACAATTATTTAAAAATCTTGTATATCAAAAAAAATAGCTTAAAAGCTATTTTTTTTATATTTTTATTATTATTACTTAAGTAAAAAGTCTTTTCCTTTTTGTACTTCATAAATACTTAAATTAGGATAATCCCATTGTTTTAAAACATCATATACCATTAAAGCAACACAATTTGAAAGATTTAAGCTTCGAGCAGTCGCAACCATTGGAATTCTAATACAAGAAGATAAATTATCTTTTAATATATCATAAGGAATTCCACTACTCTCTTTACCAAAAATCAAATACACTTCTTCATTAACATCTTCAAATTTAAAGTCTTTTGGAGTTTTTTGACCATATCTTGTAATATAATAAAAATTACCATGATTATTTTTTTTAAAAGTCTCAAAATTAGGATATAAAGTATAATCTAATCCTTCTAAATGATTAGCTGTACTTCTTTTGACATCACTTTTATATAAGTCAAATCCTAAAGGTTCTATTAAATGTAATTTAGTATTAGTCGCAACACAAGTTCTTATAATATTTCCAGTATTTGGTGGTATTTCAGGTTCATATAAAACAACATGTAAACTCATTTTATTCATCTCCTAATTCACTAATTATTGCTTCGATTTGTTTTAAAGCATGATAACGATGAGAAATTTTATTTTTTTCTTCATCACTAATTTGCGCAACCGTTTTTTTATAATCATCTAAATAAAATACTGGATCATATCCAAATCCATTTTGACCACATGGATTTAAAACTATTCTACCTTCTAAATAACCTTCTACTTGATAATAATGATTAATATCAATAATTAATACCATAGCACAAACATAACGAGCACTAGTATCTTTAACATCTTTTAAATTAAATAATAACTTATCTAAATTATCTTGATCATTATGTTGTGCACCAGCATAACGAGCAGAATAAATACCAGGTTCATTATTTAATGCTTTAACTTCTAAACCACTATCATCACTTAAAACAGGAAGTTTAATAATATCATATATTGCTCTTGCTTTTATAAAAGCATTTTCCTTAAAAGTTGAACCTGTTTCTTCAACATCTATTACTAGATTAATATCTTTTAAAGAAAATACTTCAATATTATACTTATTTAGCATTGCTCTGATCTCTTTAATTTTATGTTGATTATTACTAGCTACAATTAATTTATTTATTATCATATTTCTCACCATATTCTATAATATCTTGATAATTACAAGATAATACATAATTTTTAATTTTATTAAATTCTTTATTTGTTAGTAACATTCTAACTTTACTAGCACTAATAATATCTTCTTCATTACTTAATCTCTCAATTATAATTAATTGATCATGAAGAATATTTTTTAAACAGCTATTATAATAATTAGTTAAATTATCTAAAGGTTCATTACCTACAAAACGATAGTTAATATTTAATAAATTCATAATCTTTTTAAAAGTTAAGCCATCAATATTGGCATAATATTCACTAGCATCATTTAAATTCTTTAAAAAATAAGTAGGAAAAGTAGCTTGTGAAATAATATAAGGGCCACTAGGTATTACTAAAATATTATTTAAATGTTTTGTTGCTTCTTTTATTAATTTAAAACGAGTTTTGAAATTAAAGAAAGATTTGTCTTCTTCTACAACAAAAACATATAAAAAATCAACTTTTTTTAATGCTTCTTTAATCAAAAAGTAATGTCCTTTAGTAAATGGATTAGCATTCATAACAATGCATCCTTTATTAGTATTATCATTATAATAATCAAGATAATAACTATTAATATCAATACTACCTTTTTCAAAAAATCCTATTTCTTGATAATATACTATTAATTTAAAACCAAAACTAACAAAGATATTTTGATACATCATTTTTGTATAAATAAAGAAATGAGAATATCCTTGTGAATAACTAATATTTATTAATTCACTTAATAATGTTGCAACATAGTTGTTAGATTGATAACTTTCATCAACAGCAATCATTTTAAAGATATTATCTTTTTTACAAGCACATGCTACGATATTATCGTTTTCTTTAATAATTAAACAAGTATCAATATCTTTATCAAAAAAGAGATTTTGTTTTATAATAAATGTTTTTAATTTAGTAAGATTATGTTCTAATGCAATATTTAATAATTCAACCATAATAGAAAAGCCCTATTTACAGGACTTATTTATATTTATTCATTTCACGCATTGTAGCTTTAATTTGTGATTCACTAGGTTTACGTCCCATTGACATATACATAGCTCTAATCATTTTTTCATTAACCGGTGGATTCTTAGCTAATTGTTTCTTAAATAATTTTTGAGTTACAAAATAACCAATAATTAATCCAGCAATTAATCCTACTAAAATTTGTAATATATCTTGCATTTGCATTATAATCCCTACTTTCCTATAACATTATATCAAAATTACTATTTATTAACAATATCCTTAACTTTATTAACGACATTCTCAACATCAAAACCAAATTCTTTTTGAACAATACTTCCAGGTGCACTTAATCCAAAAGTATCAATACATAATAATTGATCATTACTTAATGAATATTTATGCCATCCAAAAGAACTAGCCATTTCCATTACTAGTCTTTTACTTATTGAACTAGGAATAATATCTTCTTGATATTCTTTACTTTGTTTTTCAAATAATTCTCTACTAATCATTGAAACTACTTTAACTTTAATATTTTCTTTAGCAAGAACTAAAGCACTATCATAAGCTAAAGATACTTCAGAACCTGTCGCAATCATTAATAGAGCACAATCATTATCTCCATAAATTGTATAAGCACCTTTTTTAGCTTCATTGATATTACTTTCTTCTAATATTTTTAAATTTTGTCTCGAACAAACAATTATAGTTGGACTTTCTTTACTAGTAATTGCTATTTGCCATGCAGCATAGGTTTCTTTAGCATCACAAGGTCTTAATACACAGACATTAGGAATACTTCTAAGCATTGCTAAATGTTCAATAGGTTGATGAGTTGGTCCATCTTCACCAACAGCAATAGAATCATGAGTAAAAACAAAGACACTTGGAATTTTCATTAAAGCAGCCATTTTTATAGCTGGTTTTAAATAATCAGAAAAAACTAAAAAAGTTGAACCAAATATTTTAATACCTTTGTGAAGAATAACTCCATTATTAATAGCCGCCATCGCAAATTCTCTAATACCATAATTAATATTACGACCATCAATATTATCAGCTGAGAATAACGTAGAATCATCAATTTTAGTCATATTAGAACTAGCTAAATCAGCACTACCACCCATAAAAGTTGGATATTTTTTACTTAAAAAATTAATAATATCATGAGAACTATTTCTAGTAGCTTGAACATCTTGATCAAAAGTTAGATTATCAAATGTAATTTCATAATCATTATTAATAACTTTTGTAAATTCATTATATAAATCATAATTGTTATCTTTTAATTTACTTAATAATTTTTGATAATTATCAAATAATTCTTTTCCATTATTAATTTTCTTATTAGTATATTCTGTATAAATTTCATTTGGAACATAAAATTCATCTAATGAAATTCCATAACTTTCTTTAGCTTTATCACCATCTTCTTTTCCTAAAGGTGAACCATGAACTTTATTAGTTCCTTGTTTACTAGAACCAATACCAATAATAGTTTTAACTTCAATAATTGTTGGTTTATTAGTCTCTTTTTTCGCAATATCTAATGCTTTTTGAATAGCTATATAATCATTACCATCTTCAACACATAAATATTGCCAATTAAAAGATTCATATCTTTCTTTAATATTATCTTTATTAGAATCAACTAAATTGCCATCTAAAGTAATATTATTTGAATCGTAGAAAACAATTAATTTATTTAATTGCCATAATCCAGCTAAAGAACTAGCTTCAAAAGTAACTCCTTCTTGCATATCACCATCGCCACAAAGACAATAAGTATAATGATTTACTAATTTACTACCATATTTGTTCGCAAGAACTTTTTCAGCTAAAGCCATACCTACAGCCATAGGAATACCTTGTCCTAAAGGTCCACTTGTAGCATCAACACCTTTAGTATGATGATATTCAGGATGACCAGGGGTTAAAGAATTAAGTTGTCTAAAATTTTTTAAATCATCAATATTTAATTGATAACCATTTAAATGTAATAATCCATATAATAATGCGGAAGCATGACCACTCGCTAAAACAAAACGATCACGATTAAACCACTCTGAATTTTGTGGATCAATGTTCATATTCTTATAAATAGTATAACCAATAGGAGCACTTCCTAAAGCCATACCTGGATGTCCAGAATTAGCTTTATTAGTCATATCTATAGCTAAACCACGTAAAGTATTTATTATTAAATTATCCATTATTAATCCTCCATTATTTCAATAGTTTTAATAACATCACCATTGTTCATATTTAAAACTACATTCATACCATCAGTAACTTGTCCAAAAACAGTATGAATTCCATCTAAATGAGGTTGCTCTTTATGGACAATAAAAAATTGAGACCCACCTGTATCTTTACCACGATGAGCCATTGATAAAGCTCCAGTACAATGTTTATGAGGATTATTTTTAATTTCACATTTTATAGTATAGCCAGGGCCTCCTGTTCCATTACCATTAGGATCGCCACCTTGCGAAACAAATCCCTTGATGACGCGATGAAAAGTTAATCCATCATAAAAACCACTTTTACTTAATTTAATAAAATTAGCTACTGTATTGGGAGCATCATTATCAAATAAATCAAGAAAAATCTTATCATTATTTTCCATATAAATAATAGCTTTACTCATTAATTATTCTCCTTTTGTTTTATTTTCTTAGGGGTAACATCATTACCATCTACATCAATAACTTTAATATGTTCTAGTTTTTGTCTAAAACCTTCTCTAAATAATTTTAAATATTCCTGTCTTAATTGCTGTTGTTCTTTTTTTTCTGCTTCACTTAATGAATTATTCTTAGCTTTTAAAGCTAATTCATTAATTCTTGATATTAATTTTTCATTAATCATTATTCTTACCAAATTTAATATTTAATTCATCTAATTGACTTTGAGCCAAAGGTTTAGGTGCTTTAGTTAATGGGCAAGTAGCACTAGCATTTTTAGGAAAAGCAATAACATCTCTAATAGAATTAGAATTTGTTAGAATCATCGCAATACGATCTAATCCAAGAGCGATACCACCATGAGGAGGTGTACCATATTTAAAAGCATTTACAAAGAAACCAAATTGCTTTTGAATCTCTTCATCATTAAAACCTAAAACTTCAAACATATGTTTTTGCATTTCTTGATCGTAAATTCTTAAAGAACCACCACCAATTTCATAACCATTTAAAACAATATCATATGCTTGAGCCATAGCTTCTTGTGGATTTTGATAAAATGAAGTTTCTTGTCCTACTGCTGGTCTAGTAAAAGGATGATGAGCAGCATAATATCTTTTTTCTTCTTCATCATATTCAAATAATGGCCAATCAACTACCCAACAAAATTCAAATTTATTATTATCAAATAAAGATAATTGTTTAGCTAATTCTATTCTTAATGCACCTAAAGAATTACAAGTATTTTCCCATTTATCAGCTACAATTAACATTAAATCATTATTATTTAAATTTAACTCATTAATTAAAGTATCTGTTTGATCATCATTAAAGAATTTAGCTATAGGACCATTTAATTTATTATTTTCAATTTTTATCCAAGCTAAACCATGAGCATGATTTTTCTTAGCTAATTCTTGTAATTGATCTATCTTTTTACGAGAATAATCATTAGCTTTATCTTTAATAATTAAAGCTTTAATAACGCCATTATTATTTAAAACATCATTAAATACACTAAATTCTGTATTATTTACTAATTGAGAAATATCTTCTAATAATAAATCATATCTTAAATCTGGTTTATCACTACCATAATTATTCATAGCATCATAATAAGAAATCTTTCTAAAAGGAGTTTTAATATCGATATCTAAAACATCCTTCATAACTTTAGTAAATAATCCTTCAATAATTTCTTGGATTTCTTCTTGTGATAAAAAAGAGGTTTCAATATCTACTTGGGTAAATTCAGGTTGACGATCAGCTCTTAAATCTTCATCACGAAAACACTTAACAATTTGATAATATCTTTCAAAACCAGCAACCATTAATAATTGTTTAAATAATTGAGGTGATTGTGGTAATGCATAGAAAGATTTTTCATGAATTCTACTAGGAACAACATAATCACGAGCTCCTTCAGGTGTAGAACTTGTTAAAATAGGAGTTTCAATATCAATAAATTCTAAATTATCTAAATAATTTCTAATAGTTTTAGTTATTTTATATCTAGTCATTAGATTTTTTTGCATAATAGGACGACGTAAATCTAAATAACGATATTCCATTCTGGTATCTTCCAATGCATCCGTTTTATCGTTAATAATTAATGGTGTTTGAGCAGCATTATTAATAATTTCAACATCTTTAACAATTACTTCTATTTGACCAGTACTTAGATCATTATTATAATCTTTTCTTTCATTAACAACACCTTTAACTTTAATAATATATTCATTTTTTATTTCACTAGTAATATTATTAAATGATTCATCAAAAATTAATTGTGTTAAGCCATAACGATCTCTTAAATCAATAAATACTAAAGAACCTAAATTTCTTTTTTTAGCAACCCAACCAACTAATTCTACATCTTGATTAACATTTTCTAATCTTAATTCGCCATTATTATGCGTTCTCAACATTATTTTGATATCCTTTCTTTAACAGTTTTTAACAATTCAAAACTTAATTCTTCTTGTGTGTTATTTTCTAAATCTTTTAAGATAAAAGTATTATCTTTTAGTTCATTTTCTCCAACAATAATTGCATATTTAATATTATTTCTTTCACAATATTTAAACATCGCTTTCATTGATTTATTTAAATAATCCATATCACAATCAATATCTAATTTACGAAGATTTTCTAAAATCTTAAAAGCATAACTTTGGGTTTCAACAGATAAAGGCATAACATATAAATCTAATGGAATATTAGTAAATAAGCTAGGATTTTCTACCTCAGCACTAATTAACATTCTTTCAATACCCATACCAAAACCAATTCCACTAACATCAGGTCCACCTAAACTAGCAACTAAGCCATCATAACGACCGCCACCAAATAAAGTTGCTTGTGCCCCACTTTCTTTATTAGTAGATACAACTTCAAAAATAGTATCTGTATAATAATCTAAACCTCTAACTAAACGATCATCAATTTCATATTCTATATTTAAACTTTCTAATATTCTAACAACATCATTAAAATAAGTTGCTGCTTCTTTGGTAAGATAATCTTCTAAATGAGGAGCATTTTTCATAAATTCTTTATCATGATCAACTTTACAATCTAAAATACGTAATGGATTTTTATATAATCTAGTTTGACAATCACTACATAATTGATCTTCATATTGCTTAAAATAATTAACTAAAGCATCACGATAATCTTTACGAGATTTTTCATCTCCTAAAGTATTAATTAAAACTTTTAAATTTTTTAATCCTAATTTATTACAAACATCAAGACCAGTTAAAATAACTTCAACATCTACTTGAGGACTTTTAATTCCTAAGGTTTCAATACCAAATTGATTAAATTGTCTTTGACGACCTTTTTGTGGTCTTTCATATCTAAACATAGGTCCAAAATAATATAATTTTATTGGTTGATTATCATAACCATTCATTTTATGTTCAATATAAGCTCTAATTGCTCCAGTAGTACCTTCAGGTCTTAAAGTAAGACTTCTACCTTTTTTATCATCAAAAGTATACATTTCTTTAGTAACTACATCTGTTGTTTCCCCAACACCTTTAACAAAAAGTTGCGTATGTTCAAATATTGGTGTTCTCAACTCTTGAAAATTATATTTGGTAGCTACTTCTAAAATAATCTTCTCTATAATATGCCATTTTCTAGTATCATCAAATAATAAATCTTCTGTCCCTCTAACTTTTGTAATTTTTTCCATTTTTAGCACAACCTTCTTTATAAAAAATATAGTCAAGATATCCTTGACTAGAGCAATAAAATATAAAAAGCTCTTAACTACTAAATTATATGAAAAATACCATTTTATGTCAATCTAGATAAACTTAATAATCATATAAAAACTAAGTAGATATAACATATTTACTTAGTTTTACGAATAACTTCTTGAACACCTTCAACTTTTTTAATATTAGTTATTGCTCTTTTTAATTGTTCACCATTACTAACTCTAATTTCTAAAGAAATATTAGCGATAACTTCATCATTATCTGCATTAAAATTATTAGTTTGAACATTAATTTGCGATAAAGTAGTAATAATATCACTTAATAAATACATTCGATCATAAGAAACAATTTCTAAATTAACTAAGTAATATTTACCTTTTAAAGCCATAGGGTCCCAATGAACAGGAATTAATGCTTTTTGATTTAATCCTTTAACATTAGGACAATCAACACGATGAACTTTTATCGCTTTACCACTTGAAACATAACCAACAATTTCATCACCAGGAATTGGTGAACAACAATTAGCTAATTCAACAGCAATAGAATCAATTCCATCTACAATGATACCATGATCTAAAGCATGATAATTAGTAGTCTTTTTATTAAGTAATTTGGGAATAGAAAATACTGGTTTAATATTATAAATAGCATCAATTACTTCATCAATATCAGCTTTATTATCGCTTATTTTAAATAATACTTCTTCAAAATTAGAAGTTTTATAAAATTTAATACATCTTTCAATAGCTTCTTTATTATTTAAAGTCTTTTCATCTAAATCACGTTCTTTAATTCTTTTATGTAAAAGAGATTTACCTTTTTCAACATATTCATTAAATTCAGATTCTTGTTTATTTTTTAAGTAATGTTTAATTTTTTGACGAGCATTACTTGTTTTAACAATATCTAGCCAACCTTCACTAGGGCCTGGAGCATTCTTTTGGGTTTGAATTTCAACTACATCCCCTGTTTTTAGTTTAGTATTAAATGGTACAAAATTTCCATTTACTAAAGCTCCACTCATTTGTTCAGCTACTTTACTATGAATACGATAAGCAAAATCAATTACCGAAGAATTATTAGGTAAATTAATAACTTGACCTTTAGGAGTTAAAGCATAAACATTAGCTTCAAAAATATCTCGTTGTAGATTATGCATATATTCTTGTGCTTGAACATCATTTGCATCATCAGATAAAGAAACAAAATCTCTAAACCAATGTAATTGTTCTTCTATTTCTTTTTGTGATATTTTTTCGCTTCCTTCTTTATAACGCCAATGAGCCGCAAAACCTCTTTCCGCAATATCATCCATCTCTTGAGTTCTGATTTGAATTTCAAAAATAACTCCACCAACACCAATAATAGTAGTATGTAATGATTGATACATATTAGGTTTTTTCATCGCAATATAGTCTTTAAAACGACCAGGAATAGGACGATACTTATTATGAATTAAACCTAAAATACCATAACAAGTCATAACATCTTTGCAAATGATTCTAATAGCTTGCAAATCATATATTTCATCAAATTTTTTATGTTTATAAACCATCTTTTTATAAATACTATAAAGATGCTTTGAACGACCACTAATTGATACAATAATATTATTTTTAATTAGTATAGCATCAATTTCCTTAATCATTTCTTCAATTAAAGAATCTCTTTCTTTTTTCTTTAAATCAACTAATTCAACTAATTCAAAAAACTTCTTATTATCTAAATAATAAAGGCATTTATCTTCTAAAGTAGCTTTCATTTCACCAAGACCTAAACGATGAGCAATTGGTGCATATACATCTAAAGTCTCTTGAGCAATCTTTTTTTGTTTATCAGCTGACATGTATTGTAATGTCAACATATTATGTAATCGATCAGCTAATTTAACTAAAATAACTCTAATGTCTTTTGACATCGCAATAAAAATTTTACGATGATTTTCAGCTTGATATTCTTCTAAAGAAAATTTTGGTAAATTACCTAATTTAGTAACAGCTTCAACAATAGTAGCTACTTCTTCATTAAACATTTTAGCTAATTCATCAACACTAACATCACAATCTTCAACTACATCATGAAGTAATCCTGCAATAATAACATCAGGACTAACTTGTAATTTAGCAAGCGTAATAGCAACATTTATAACATGATTAACATAAGGTTCCCCAGATTTTCTTTTTTGATATTTATGTTTTTCTTTAGCAAATTCATATGCTTTTTTAATTAATTCAATATTCTCATTTTTTCTTATATAAGTATTAATATATTTAACAAGAGTTTCAAAAGGAATAACAGTATCAGACTTAATTGTCTCTTTCATAATTAAAACTCCATTAAAGAAATAACATTATAATCTTTTAATAATTGTCTTCCTTTTAAATCTATTAATTCAATTAAGAAAGCAATACCAACAACAATACCACCCATTTGTTCGACTAAATCAACTGTGGCTTTAACAGTACCACCAGTAGCTAATAAATCATCTACTATTAAAACTTTTTGACCTTTTTTAATCGAATCAGCATGCATACATAAAGTATTAGAACCATATTCTAAATCATATGTTTTACTAATTACATCACGAGGTAACTTTTTAGGTTTTCTAACTGGAATAAAACCAAGTTGTAAATTTGTAGCCACAGGACAACCAAAAATAAAACCTCTAGCTTCAGGTCCTACAATTAATTGAGCATCAACTTCTAAAGCAAATTCAGTAAACTTAGTAGTTGCATATGAAAAAGCTTTACCATTAGCCATTAAAGGTGTTATATCACGAAAAATAATTCCAGGAGTTGGAAAATCTTCAACAGTAGCAATATATTTTCTTAAATCCATATTATTCCCTCTTTCTCTAACTTATATTATAACATTTAAATAACAACAAATATACCGTTACTAATTAAATAATAACTTAATATTTATAATTATCAATAATTAAATATTATTATTATCAGAATGCAATTTATTATATAATTCTCTAGCAACTACTTTAGGTAAAATATCACTTAATTCTTCAATAGTAGCTAATTTCATATTTTCAATATTCTTAAATTTATTAACTAACTTTTGAGCTCTTCTACTACCAATACCATCAATATCATCAAAAATATTTAAATAAGCATTTTTAGAACGTAATTGACGATGAAAACTAATAGCATAATAATGAACTTCATCTTGAATATTCATTAAGAAATAAAATAAATTACTCTTTTTATCTAAGACAATACTTTCTAAATCATCATTAACAATATAAGAAGTATTATGTTTATCATCTTTAGCTAATCCAATAATCTTAATATTAAGTTTTAAAGAATCAATAACTTTTTTAGCAATACTTACTTGTAATTTCCCTCCATCAACAATAATTAAATCACATTTTTTAAGTTTATCTACTAAGACACGATAATAACGACGATAAATAACTTCTTCCATATAATGATAATCATCTTTAATAGTTATATCTTTTATTTTAAACTTACGATATTCACTTTTAATAGGTACCCCCTTTTCATAAACAACCATGGCACCAATAGCATTAGTACCAGCAATATTAGAATTATCAAATGCTTCAATACGTTCAATATCATTATTTAAATTTAATAAATCTTTTAATTCTTTTAAAGCTTGTTTAATTTTACTTTCATTATTTATTACCATTTCATATTGTTTTTCTAAAGTATTTTTAGCATTCTCAATTACCATATCTAACATTTTCTTATGTTTTCCTTTTTGAACAATTCTAAGACTATCTTTTAAAATATCCTTAATACTTATAGAAATATATTTACTTTCCATTATTATTTCATAAGGAATACTATTATTTTGATAATATTGAATTAAATAAGAATCAATCATATTTTGTAATTCATCTACTAATTCAATACTCTTATATTTTCTTTCAATTAAAACACCATTTCTAACCATAAATATTTGAATAATTAAAAAATCATCATTATGATAAATTCCAATATAATCTCGATTACGATTATCTTTACTAAATATTTTTTGTTTATTTGTGGTAATTTTTATTGAATCTATTATATTTTTATAATCTAAAGCTTTTTCAAAGTTTAAATTATCACTAGCTTCATTCATTTTAATGGTTAAATTCTTAATTACTGGTCCAATATCACCATTTAAAAAAGTTTTAATCTCTTTAATAATATCTTCATATTCTTTTTCTGAAACACTCAAAATACAAGGGGCTAAACATTGATCTAGATGATAATATAAACATTCTTTTTTAGGTAAAGAATTACATTTTCTTAATTTAAATAATTTATTAAGTATATTTAGAGTATCCCAAGCAGCTCCTGCATTAGGATATGGCCCAAAATAAATAGCTTTCTTATTTTTAGTATTTCTTGTTATTTTTAATCTTGGATGTCTTTCTTTAGTAATAGCAATATAAGGATAAAATTTATCATCAATGAAAATAACATTATATTTAGGACGATGCTTTTTAATTAAACTAATTTCTAATAATAATGATTCTTTTTCATTAGAAGTAATAACATAATCAATATCATTTATTTCTTGAACTAATAATTGAGTTTTATTATTATGAACACGATTAAAATAAGAAGATACTCTTTTCTTTAAATCTTTAGCTTTACCAACATAAATAATATTATTATTTTTATCTTTCATTAAATAACAACCACTTTTATTAGGTAAAGTATTTAAGATACTATTAATATGATTAGATATCTCAATATTCATAATAATCACCATGAAAATTATAACATATTTAAATAATATCTCATTAATAATAAATTTTTTATACTATTGATTTAATAATTGTATTTTTTAATTATTAATACTAACTATCTAATAATTGTTAATAAAACTAATAAATTATTAAAAAAAAGTTATAATTATGCTACTAAAAAATATTTATTTGTGATATACTAAAAAAAAATTATAGAAAGGAATATATTTAATATATCTGTTAAGACTTTATTTAATATATATTAAATATAAGGTAATTATTTTATGAGTAATAAAGTAAAAAAAGCCTTTAACTTAAAATCTTTCATTATCGCAAATGCTTTAATGCTTTTTGGATTCTTCTTTGGAGCAGGTAATCTAATGTTCCCTCCATTTTTTGGAGGATTAGGTGGTTCACATTGGTGGATTGGTGCTTTAGGATTTGTTATTGGTGATATTGTATTAATTGTTTTAGGATTATATGCTTCTACTAAATTTCCTAAAGCAGAAGTTATTGGTGTTTTCTACCGTAATGGAAGAGCTTTAGAGAAAATTCTAGCATGGTTATTTATTGTCGGTGGAGCTTGGTTAGTTGTACTTCCAAGATGTGGTTATTTATTTCATACATTTATAACTAACGAATTCTTTCCAGGAGTATCACCATGGTTTACTGCAATATTTTATTTTGGTTTATCATTAATCTTTGCTTTAAATCCAAATAAAGTAATCGATATCGTTGGTAAATATTTAACACCTATATTAGTGGTTTGTTTAATAGGATTATTTGTTGTAGGTTTAAGTAAAGGAATTGCTAGTACTCCTCAAATGATACCTGATGGTGATTTGTTTAAAAATGGTTTAATTTCTGGATATATGACAATTGATTTAATGGGTGCAACTGTTACATCAGTTTTAGTAATATCTGTATTATCATATAATGGTGTTAATGATAGAAAAACTCAAACAAGTGTTATTTTAAAATCAGCTCTAATCGCAGCTGTATTACTATTTATTGTATATGTAGGATTAACTTGGTTAGGAAGTGGATTTGCGGCTAATATGGCAACTACAAAAGAAGATCAAGCAGCTTATTTAGTAGCAATGATTAAACAACTATTTGGATCTGCTGGTTATGTGGTAATGGCTGTTGTACTAGGTTTTGCAGTATTAACTACTTCTACAGCCACAATAGCTGGTTGTGGTCAATTAGGACATATCGCATCAGGAAAAAAACTTTCTCATAAATTATTATGTGCCTTAGCGGCAATCATAGCTGGTTGTATTTCAGTTCTTGGAGCAGGTGCTTTAATTTCATTTGCGACAATGGTTGTTTTAGCAATTTATCCAGCAATTGTAACTAATGTTATCCTAACTATCTTTACTAAATTTATTAGAAATGATAATGTTTATCGTGGTGCAACAATCGCAGCATTATTCTTTGGTTTATGTATTGCTTTAGCTCAATCATATCCTACACAATTTGCATTCTTAAGTATTTTCTTAAAACTACCATTAGTTTCAGTATATTTAGGTTGGTTAATACCAACTATTATTGGTGGAATCATTGGCGCTTTTGTTAAATATAAAGGTTATGAAAATAGACCATTCTTAAGAGAAAATGCTAATCAAGAATAATAGAATATAACTAATATAAAAAGAGTAATTATTTACTCTTTTTTATTTTATTATCTAGAAATATATAACTTATTCAGATTAATATTATGCAAAATAAATATATTTTCTTGAAATAATAAAGTTAATATTAATAATATATTTATATTTGTTAAAATTATATTAAATCAGATCATTAATATATAAATTTATGATATAAATTAAACAGTTTAAAAAATATTTTAAGAAAGGAATTTTATAAATATAACTATATTTATAAATAAAGGTATCATTAAATGAGTGAAAATGTAAAAAAAGCTTTTAATTTAAAATCATTCACCATTGCAAATGGCTTAATGTTATTTGCCTTTTTCTTTGGTGCAGGTAATTTAATGTTTCCTCCATATTTTGGTGGAATTGGTGGTAAACTCTGGTTTATTGGAGCTTTAGGTTTCATCATAGGTGATGTTTTATTAATTGTATTAGGTTTATATGCATCAACTAAATATCCTAAAGCTGAAATAATTGGAGTATTTTATCGAAATGGACGTGCCTTAGAAAGAGTTTTAGCATGGTTATTTATTATTGGTGGAGCTTGGTTAGTTGTGCTACCTCGTTGTGGATATCTATTTCATACTTTTGTAACAGCACAACTATTTCCATCTGTTTCACCTTGGATTAGTTCTATTGTATTCTTTGGTATCTGTTTAATTTTAGCTATTAATCCTAATAAAGTTATTGATATTGTTGGAAAATATTTAGCTCCAATTAAAGTTGTAGCTATTTTATTGTTAATTGGAATTGGTATTGCTAAAGGAATTACTAATGGTGATTCAATGATTCCAACAGGTGAATTATTTAAAAATGGACTTTTAAGTGGTTATATGACAATTGATTTAATGGGTGCAACTGTTACTTCTGTATTAATAATTTCAGTATTAAAAAATAATGGTGTTACTAGTACTAAAATTCAATCTGGAGTTATTATGAAATCAGCGGCTATATGTGCAGTATTATTAATAATTATCTATGGTGGTCTAACATTCTTAGGTTCTGGATTCACATCAAGTCTTTCAACTACCGGAGAAGATCAAGCAGCTTATTTAGTATTAGTAATTAAAGGTGTCTTCGGTACTGCTGGTTCAGTAATGATGGCAATTATTATTGCTATTGCTGTTTGTACTACTACTACAGCAACAATTGCTGGTTGTGGTCAATTAGGAAATTTAGCTGCTTCAAATAAAATTTCATTTAAAGTATTAGCTATAATTTCAGCTATCGTAGCTGGTGTAATTGCAGCTATGGGTGCTGCACAATTAATTACTTTTGCGACTATGGTAGTATTAGCTATCTATCCTGCTATTGTTACAAATGTAATTTTAACTATCTTTACTAGATTTATTAGAAATGATAATGTATTTAGAGGAGCAAGTATTGCCGCATTAGTATTTGGTGTCTTAATCGCCTTGCCTCAAACATATCCTGATATATTTTCATTCTTAAATATTTTCTTAAAATTACCTTTAGTTTCAGTATATTTAGGTTGGTTAATTCCTGCAATTATTTGTGGAATCATTGGTGCATTTATTAAATATAAAGGTTATGAAAATAGACCATTCTTAAGAGAAAATGCTGAACAACAAGATTAATTAATAATCAAAAATAAAAGTTGGAGAAAATAAACTCCAACTTTTTTTATATTCAATTATTGTTAATCGATATATTTTTCTTTTTTATCTAAAATATGAACTGTTCTAATAGTTCTAATGGTTCCTGTTTCAGTTCTCATAGCAATACTTTCTGTTACTGCTTTACCATGTCCATCAAACTTAATACCTTTTAGGAAATCATTATCAGTAACTGCAGTACATGCAAAATGAACTTCATCACCTGCAACTAAATCTTCCATTGTTAATAATTGACCAATTTCTAATCCCATTGATTCACAACGTTCAATTTCTTCTTGTGTTTCAGGTAATAAACGACCTTGAAAATCTCCACCAAGACATTTAACAGCCGCTGCTGCAAGCACACCTTCAGGAGCTCCACCACTACCAATCATTAAGTCAATATTTGAATCTTCAAAACAAGTAGCCATAGCAGTTGTTACATCTCCATCACTAACTAATTTAACACGGCATCCTAATTTACGACAAACATCAATATGTTTTTGATGACGTTCACGATCAAGCATTACAACCATAACATCTTCAACTTTTTTATCTAAGACTTTAGCTAGTGCCGTAATATTATGTTCTAGAGGCATATCTAAATGAACTACACCCTTACCTTTAGGTCCAACAGCAATCTTATCCATATACATATCTGGAGCATGAAGCATTTTTCCTTGAGGTGTAGCCGCAATTACTGCTATTGCATGATCTTGTGCTTTTGAAATAATTGTTGTTCCATCTAATGGATCAACAGCAATATCAATTTTTTCAACGCCTTCTACAACATGCCCTACTTTTTCTCCAATATATAACATTGGAGCTTCATCCATTTCACCTTCACCAATTACGATACGTCCATCCACATCAATGTGATTAAACATTTTTCGCATTCCTTCTACAGCAGCACCATCAGCAGCATTTTTATCGCCTTTACCAAGCCATAATCCTGCTTTAATAGTTGCTACTTCCGTAACTCTAACTAAGTCTAATGCTAGATTCTTATCCATTTTATTTCCTCCTAAAGATTATTCTTTTCTAACTCTAATAATGCTTTTTTATATTTAATTCCAGGGGCAAAACCAACTAAGGAATTATTTTTTCCAATAACACGATGACATGGTACCACAATCACAAAAGGATTTTTATTATTAGCATTTCCTACAGCTCGACAAGCATTTTCATGTTTAATTTCACATGCAATTTGTGAATAGCTTTTGGTATGAGCATATGCAATATTCATTAAAGCTAAATAAACTTTAAAATTAAAATCTGTAGTATTAAAAAATAAATTTAAATTAAATTTCTTTCTTTTACCTAACAAATATTCATTAATTTGCTGTTTAGCTTTTGCTACTTCACTATTCATATCATATCTTTCAATAATATTATCTTTATTAAAATAAATTCTTTTTATTTCATTATTATTACCTTCAATAATGATAAACAAATCTAAATATGGTAATGAAGCAAACATATTACTATCCATAATATATCACCAAAAATATTATAAAACATATAATTTTAATAAGCAATGATATACATAAATAGCTATATCATAAATAAATATATTTAAAAGTAAATATTTAGGTTATTAATTATAAAAAAATATATAATAAAAAATAAATATAAGGATGTTTTATTTACAATATTTCTTTTTATTTGTATAATAAATTATATTATTTTTTATTGTACAAAATGTTAAAAAAGGAGAGATTATATGTTATTACATAAAAAAACGGCAAAAGAAATTGCTTACGATTACATTAAAGATCGTATTATTAAAGGTGAATATAAACCAAACTATAAGATTAATGATGTAGAAATTGCTCAAGAATTAGGAATATCAAAAATGCCTATTAGAGAAGCTATTCAAGTATTAGTTAGTCAAAACTTTTTAACTAGTACTCCTAAAATAGGAACAACAGTTACTGAATTAAATATTAAAGATGTTTATCAAATATATGAGCCATTAGCTGTTATTCAAGGATTAGCAGCTCGTAATGCTTGTTTATTAGTTAATCAAAGAGATGTTAAAGTATTAAAACAAATTAATAATGATTTAGAAGAAGCTATCAAAGATGATGATTATCTTAAAGCTATGAATCTAGATAAAGAATTTCATGAATATTTTTTAGTAATTGCTAATAATCCATATATTACTAATTTCTGTAATGAATTATTAATGCAAATACAAAGATTAGAATCAATTTTCTTATCTACATTTACTTCTTATCAAAACTCTGTAGAAGAACATAATTTAATAATTGAAGCTCTTGAAAATAAAGATGAAGATAAAGCTTCAAAATACATGGAAAATAATTGGTTAACAAGTATTCCAAATATTAATATAAGATCATTATCACGTTTAGTAAATGCTATAAAATAAAGAAGGTAATTTATTATGGAAAATTATTATCGTAATACTTGGATAGAAATAGATTTAGATAATATTAAACATAATATTAATGAAATTAAAGAAAAATGTAGTAAGGATAAATATCTTTTTGCAGTTATAAAAGGAGATGCTTATGGTCATGGTCTTAAACAAGTAAGTGATATTGTAGTAGAAAGTAGTGCAGATGGTTGTGCTGTTGCGACTTTAGATGAAGCATTACTAGTTAAAAAATATCATAAAGATCTTAAAACATTGGTTCTAGGAATTATTCCAGATGAACAATACCAAACTGCATGTGATAATGATATTACTTTAACTATTGCGACTAAAGAAAGTGCTCAATTACTAGCTTCATTAAATTTAAACAAGGAATTATTAATACATATTAAAGTAAATACTGGAATGAATCGTATTGGATTTATTGATATCGATGAAATTAAAGAAGCTATTACTATTTTAGAACAAAATAAAAAAATAAATATTGAAGGAATATTTACTCATTTTGCGACAGCTGAAGATTATGATAAAGAAGATTATTTAATGATGCAATTAAATCGTTTTAAAGAAGTAGTTACTAATCTTAATTATGATTTTAAATACATTCATTGTACTAATTCAGCTTCTTTATTAAAACTACATGAACATATTGATTTTACAACCGCAAATCGATGTGGTATCGTTTTATATTGTGCTTTAGAAGACAAAGTATTATATCAATATGATATTAAACCAACTTTTAAATTAAAATCAAAAATAGCTCAAGTACAAGTATATGAAAAAGGTAAAAAAATTGGATATTCAATTCGATATACTACTGAAAAAGATAATGAAATTATTGCAACTATTCCAATAGGATATGCTGATGGTTTTGCAAGAGCACATACTTTAAGTAAAGTTAAAGTTAAAGAGCAATATGGAACAATAGTTGGAAGTATTTGTATGGATCAATTAATGATAAGATTTGATGATATGGTACATATAAATGATGAAGTTATTTTGATTGATGGTTATGATAAAGAATTAAATGTCTTTACTAGATGTAAGCAAGCTCAAACTATTACTCATGAAATATTTACAAGATTTGGTAATCGCGTTCCTAAACTATATTATAAAAATAAAGAACTTGTTGAAATAGATAATGCTTTACTAAAAAAATAAAAACTTAAAAAAGGTATGATAAAGTCATACCTTTTTTTACAGTAAAAAAATTAAATTTATTTTTATTTAAAGAAGAATTTAATTCTTAGTATATTCTTCTGTTTAGTTTAGACTTAAATTTTTTAATTTAATATTACTACCCTAAAACATTATCTAATATCATCATTAATACTAAACCGAAAATAGTAAAGATAGTAGATATATTAGTATTATGACCTTTTTGTGATTCAGGAATTAATTCCTCTATTACTACAAAAATCATTGCACCGGCCGCAAAAGCTAAAGCAAATGGTAAAATTGGTTTAACAATATTAATTAATAAAATACCAGCAATTATTCCAATTGGTTCTACTATGGCACTAGCTTGTCCAAACATAAAACTCTTAAATTTAGAAAAACCTTCACGATGCAAAGGAAATGAAATAGCTGCTCCTTCTGGAAAATTTTGTATAGCAATACCAATTATTAATGCTAAAGCTGAACTAAATAAAGCTGGATCACTAGCTCCTAATAAGTTAAATGCTCCTAAAACAACACCAACAGCTAATCCTTCAGGAATATTATGAATAGTAATAGCTAAAAATAATAACATTGATCTTTTTAAATGTGATTTAGGACCTTCAGGAGTATCTTCAAATAAATGGATATGTGGTGTAACATTATTTAAAATTAATAAAAAGAAAGAACCACATATAAATCCAACTGCTACAATAATCATTTCATGGATATTAGGATTATACAATCTCGCAAATTCAAGTCCTGGAATAATAAGTGAAAAAAATGAAGCTGCTATCATTACTCCAGCCGCAAATCCTAACATAGCATCCATTACTTTATTATTTATATTTTTAAATAAAAATACTGTTGCGGAACCTAAAGCTGTAAATCCCCATGTTAATAAACATGCGACTATAACAAATAATATAAAATTATGACTTAAATCCATTTTACTTATTACCTATATGATTGTCTTTACAATTGTTACAATAACCATACATATCTAATTTAGCATTTAAAATTTTAAATCCTGAATTCTTTTCAACATTATCTTTGATAATCATAAAAGAAGGAACATCTATATCATAAATATCATTGCAATCAATACAAATTAAATGAGCATGTAAACCAATATTTAATTGATAAACAGAATTTTTATTATTAAAATTATATTCATTAATAATACCTTCTTTTACTAAGAAATTAACATTGTTATATACAGTAGCAACATTAACATCATCTTTAATTTTTTTTAATTCAGTTACTAATTGTTCAACAGTATAGTGTTTCATATTACATAAAATTTTAATAATATCTTCTCTAGCTCTAGTAATACGATAACCTTGAGCTCTTAAAGTATCGATAATTAATTCAGGATTATTTACTGTTTCTTTATCAATCATTATCTATCTCTCCAATACATTCTATAAAATCTAAAATAATATCATTTAAAAATAGCTTTGCTTTATTATTAAAATAAAGCTTGTTATTTATAATCATTATATTTTTCATATTTTTTATGATAGCATTTTTAAAGTAATTTGTAAATTCAAATGAATATTTCTTTGAAATCTCATTTAAATCAATCCCATTAAAAAGACGAAATTGTAACAAAATCTCATTTTCAAGTAATTCTTTATATGAATAATTTTCAATTAATTTATTAAATTTTAATTTATTATAATTAGTAATACTCTTAGTATTATAAATTCTTTGATTATTAATATAAGAACATGCTCCTAATCCAAAACCATAATAATGCTCATTATGCCAATATAATAAGTTATGTTTAGAATATTCTTTATTTTTACAATAATTACTAACTTCATAATTTTCAAAACCTAAATTGTTTATTAAATAATCATTTATCATAAATAAATATTCATTATCTAAATCACTTTCTTGATAATTATTATTATAAAAAACAGTTCCAGGTTCAACAATTAAATTATAATATGATACATGATTAATAGCTAATTGTTCAATCATAGTTAAATCATGTTTAATATTATCAATACTTTGAGTATTAAAACCATACATTAAATCAATATTAATATTAGAGATACCATTTTTTCTAAGAAGACTAATAGCATTAATAACATCATTTTTATTATGTAAACGATGACATTCTTTTAAGACATTATCATTAAAACTTTGTACACCTATACTAACTCTAGTAATTTTATTTTTAATAAGTAAAGATACCAATTCTTCATTAACATCTTCAGGATTTAATTCAATATTAAATTCCTTTATATTAGGATAAGTACTAATATTAATTAAAGAAAATAAAAAAACTAATTGACGATATGAAAGACAACTTGGTGTACCACCACCAATATAAATTGTTTCAATATCATCATTTAAAATATTAGAGGATTTTATTTCATAAGCTAAAGCTATTAGATAATTATTTGCTAGTTCATCATTATAAATTACTTTATTAAAATCACAATAATAACAAATATTACGACAAAAAGGAATATGAATATATATTCCTTTTATTTTATTATTTTTATTCATCATCCATACTCAAAACTGCCATAAAAGCTTCTTGTGGTATTTGAACAGAGCCAACAGCTTTCATACGTTTTTTTCCTTCTTTTTGTTTTTCTAATAATTTTCTTTTTCTAGTAATATCTCCACCATAACATTTAGCGAGAACATTTTTACGCATTGCTTTTATTGTTTCACGAGCTATTATTTTACCACCAATAGCTGCTTGAACAGGTACTTCAAATTGTTGACGAGGTATAATTTGTTTTAATTTTTCGACAATAGCTTTACCACGATGATAAGCAAATTCTTTATGGACAATCGTTGATAAAGAATCTATTATCTCTCCATTAAGTAAAATATCCATTTTAACTAATTTATTAGGTTGATAACCAATAAGTTCATAATCAAAAGATGCATAACCTTTAGAATACGATTTTAAACGATCAAAGAAATCAAAAACTATTTCTGAAAGAGGAATCTCATAAATTATATTCATTCTTGTTTGATCAATGTATTGCATATCAATATAGTTACCCCTCTTTTTCTGACAAAGTTCCATTATTGGTCCAACATATTCACTTGGTGCCATAATACTAGCTTTAACATATGGTTCTTGAATTTCTTTAATTTTTTGAACATCTGGTAACATACTAGGATTATCAACAATAATCATAGTCTCATCATTTAAATAAACATGATAAATTACACTAGGAGCTGTTGCAATCAATTCTAAATTAAATTCTCTTTCCAAACGTTCTTGAATTACATCCATATGTAATAGTCCTAAAAAACCACATCGAAAACCAAAACCTAAAGCTTGTGAAGTTTCCGGTTCAAATTGAAGAGCTGAATCATTTAATTGCATTTTATCTAAAGCTTCTCTTAAATCATTATAACGAGCACTGTCTATTGGATATAATCCACAATATACCATAGGGTTCATTTTACGATACCCTGGTAAAGCCGATGAACAAGGATTATTTTTTAAAGTAATAGTATCACCTACATTAACATCATGAATAGATTTAATAGCAGCTGCAATCCATCCTACTTCACCGCATACTAACTCATTTTTTTTGACTTCAAAAGGAGTATTAATACCAACTTCAATTACTTCATATTCAGCATTAGTTGCCATCATCTTAATGGTATCACCAACTTTTACTTTTCCATCTTTAATTCTAACAGAAACAATAATACCACGATATTGATCATAATAAGAATCAAATATTAAAGCTTGTAAAGGATTATTAGAATTTCCTTGAGGAGCTGGTACTTTATAAACAATTTCTTCTAAGACATCACCAATATTTAAACCATTTTTTGCAGAAATCATCGGAATTCCATTAGTATCTAAACCAATTACATCTTCAATTTCTTTTTTTACTCTTTCTGGATCAGCAGCAGGTAAATCAATTTTATTAATAACTGGTAATATTTCTAAATCATTATCTAAAGCTAAATAAACATTAGCTAATGTTTGTGCTTCAATTCCTTGAGCAGCATCTACTACTAAAATAGCTCCTTCACAAGCAGCTAAAGAACGAGAAACTTCATAAGTAAAATCAACATGACCAGGTGTATCTATTAAATGAAACAAATATTCTTCATTATTTTTAGCTTTATAAATTAATTGAACAGCATTTAATTTAATAGTTATGCCTCTTTCTCTTTCAATATCCATTGAATCTAATAATTGCGATTTCATATCACGAGATTCAACAGTATGAGTAAGTTCAAGAATACGATCAGCTAAAGTAGATTTACCATGATCAATATGAGCAATAATAGAAAAATTCCTAATATTTTCTTGTTTAATATCCATAACTTACCCCCTCATTAATTATTACACCGTTTACTATATCTTTCTTATTTTGATTAACATAATTTTTATATTCAATAATCTTTCTACCTTCTACTTGAAAATCAAATACTTTTATATAACCATTTTTACAATATATTTTAAAATAATCATTATTATCACAAAGAACATAACTACTTTCATAATTATGTGATTCTTTAATCATTTCAACTTTAAATAATTTAATTTTTTTATTATTTAAAATAAAATAACATCCAGGAATATATAATAATCCTCTAATATGATTATATACTACATTAATATCACGATTAAAATTAATTAATTCTAATTCACGTTTAATATTAGGTGCATAACTAACTTTATTATCATCTTGTTTTGTAGGTCTCAAATCACGATTAAATAATAATGGTAAAGTACTAAATAACAATTGAGCTGCATCAATACTTAGTTTTTTACTTAATGAAGAAGTAGTATCATCATCTTCAATTTTTATAGCAGATTGTGATAAAACATCACCACTATCAAGAGTTTCAGCCATATACATAATAGTATTACCTGTATATTGTTCCCCATTCATAATCGCATAATGAATTGGTGCTCCACCTCGATATTTAGGCAATATTGAAGCATGAATATTAATACAACCAAAATTAGGTAAATTTAAAATAGATATCCCAATTTTTTGACCAAAAGCACAAGTAATAATTAAATCTGGATTTAATTCTTTAAATAAGTCAAAATGTTCATTAACATTATCAAATCCATAAACATTAATATCATTTTCTAGAGCAACTCTTTTTGTTGGAGTAGATATTAATTTTTTATTTCTTCCCTTATGACGATCAGGTTGACTAAAAACTGCAACAATTGAAAATTTCTTTTTAATCATCTCTTCTAATATATAAGCAGCAAATTCTGTTGTTCCCATAAATATAATACGTCTTACCATTTCATAATCACCTCATAATTTCCTTAAAGATTATACCACATTATCAACTTATTTATTTAAAGTATTGAAAATAAATTATAGAATTGTTATAATATTGGAGCAAGATTATTTTGGAGGTGACATCATGCCAAATATTAAATCACAAAAGAAACGTGTAAAAACAAATGAAAAACAAAGATTACTTAATAGTTCTTTTAAATCATCTATGAAAACAGCTATTAAAAAAGTATCTTTAGCTGTTGAAGCAAATAATATTGAAGAAGCTACTGTTGCTTTAAATTATGCAACTAAGAAATTAGATAAAGCACAAGCTAAAGGAATTTTACATAAAAATAATGTTGCTCACAAAAAATCTCAACTAGCAACATTAGTAAATACTATTAAATAATTTAACTGCTATATTATAGTAGTTTTTTTATTATTAAAATAAAAAGTTATTAGTAATACTTTTATTATTAATAACTTTTTTTATAAAAAAAAACTACTCATTAATTGAGTAGTTTTTCATTTATTAATTAGTTAGCTAACTTTAATAATCTATTGTAACGTTTTTCAGCATCTGATTTACATTTGTTAAATAAACGTTCCATATTATCAGGGTTAACACGACTTAACTGATTAAATCTAGTTTCTCCAGCTAAGAAATCAGTAAATAAATCAAAGTTTGGTTTACTGTCTAATTGAAGTGGATTCTTACCAGCATCTTCAAGACGAGGATCAAATCTTAATAAATTGAAATATCCACATTCAACAGCTTTCTTTTGACTAATTTGATGATTACTTAATCCACCTTTAATACCATGTTCAATACATGGAGCATAAGCAATAATTATTGATGGACCTGGATAAGATTCAGCTTCTTGCATAGCTTTAATAACTTGTGCTTGATTAGCTCCCATAGAAACTTGAGCTACATAAACATGACCATAAGTCATAGCAATTTGAGCTAAGTCTTTCTTAGCAACTTCTTTACCACCAGCCGCAAATTTAGCAATTGATCCAGCTTGTGATGATTTAGAAGATTGACCACCAGTATTAGAATATACTTCAGTATCTAATACAAGAATATTTACATCTAAGTTATTAGCAATAACATGGTCTAATCCACCGTAACCGATATCATAAGCCCATCCATCACCACCAACCATCCATTGTGATTTATTAACTAAGTATCCTTCAAAATCTAATAATTCTTTAATACCTTCATTTTTAGAAGCTTTAACAGCACTTACTAATTCATCTTTAATAGCTTTTTCTTCTTCTCTATTAGCACAAGATTCATATTTATTTAATAAGTCTTTTAAATCAGCTTCAACATCATTAATGTTAGCACCAATAATTTCTTTAATTCTATTTCTCTTATAGTTTTGAGCTAAACGCATACCATAACCAAATTCAGCATCATCTTCAAATAAAGAATTAGCCCAAGCAGGTCCATGACCATTTTCATCAACTACAAATGGGTTAGAAGGCATACTACCACAATAAATAGAAGAACATCCAGTAGCATTAGCAATAATTGCATCTTTACCAAATAGTTGAGACATTAATTTATAATATGGAGTTTCACCACAACCAGGACAAGCTCCAGAGTTTTCAAAATAAGGTCTTAAGAATTGAGAACCTTTAACTTGATTAGTTGGGAAGAATTCAGTTTTATAAGTAATATTGCTGTAAACATAATTACTTTCATCAACTTTAGCTAATTCTTCTTTAACATCATTCATTACTAAAGCTTTTTCTTTAGCAGGACATTCAACAGCACATAATCCACATCCAACACAGTTTTCTTGACTTACTTGGATTGTAAATTCATAATCTTCTAATCCTTTACCTAAAGCTTTAATAGTTTCTACATTAATATCTGCAGGAATTTTAGCTTTTTCTTCTTTACTAATTAAGAAAGGTCTAATAGTAGCATGTGGACATACAAATGAACATCTATTACATTGGATACAATTTTCTTTAATCCAGCTAGGAACTAAAGTAGCAATAGTTCTTCTTTCTTCCATTGCTACATTAGGTTGGAAACTACCATTCATTAAAGGTTCTTCAGTAAAAGTACTTACTGGAATTTCATAACCATCTAAATGAGAAATAGGTAAAATATATTTATCAAAATATTCATTACCAGTTTTTGGATAAGAGAAAGTTCCATCTAATTTTTCCCATGCAGGATCTACACTAATTTCAATTAATCCACCTTTACCTTCATCGATAGCTTTATAGTTTAATTCAACGATATCTTGTCCTTTTTTACTATAAGATTTTTTAGCCATTTCTTTCATATATTGAACAGCTTTATCATAAGGCATAATTTGTTCATTTAAAGCAAAGAATGAAGATTGAAGAATAGTATTTGTACGACGACCCATACCAATTGCTTCTGCAATTTCAGTAGCATCAATGATATAGAATTTAGCTTTTTTAGTAGCTAATTGATATTTTACAAAATCAGGTAAATTATCAACTATTTCATCTTTTTTAAATGTTGTATTTAATAAGAAAGTACCACCTTCTCTTAAATCTTCTAACATATTATATTTATCTAAATAAGAATCTAAAGAACAAGAAATAAAATCAATATTCTTAACATAATATGTAGAATGAATTGGTTTATCACCAAATCTTAAGTGAGAACGAGTAACTCCCCCTGCTTTTTTACTATCATATGCAAAGTAAGCTTGAGCATATAAATCAGTATGATCTCCAATTATTTTAATAGCACTTTTATTAGCAGATACAGTACCATCTGAACCTAAACCATAGAATAAACAAGAAGTATAAGTAGCAGGAACATTAAATTTAAAATCACGTGGAATTGATAAATTAGTTACATCATCATTAATTCCAACAGTAAATCCATGGAATCCACCATTAATTAAATGATCAATTACTGCTTTAGCACTAATTGGACCAAAATCTTTTGATGATAAACCATAACGTCCACCAATAATACGAATATCTTCATCTTTTAATGCTGCTAAAACATCAAGATATAAAGGTTCACCTTCTGAACCAGGTTCTTTTGTACGATCTAGTACAGCAATTTCTTTAACAGTCTTAGGTAAAACTGCTTTTAAGTATTTTGTAGAGAATGGGCGATATAAATGAACTTTAATTAACCCAACATTATAACCATCTGCATTTAATGCATCAATTGTTTCTTTAAAAGTTTCAGTAGCAGAACCCATAGCGATAACAACACTTTTAGCATCACTAGGACCATAGTATGTAAATGGTGCATATTCTCTACCAGTAATTTTAGTAATTTCCTTCATGTATTCAGCAACAATATCAGGAACAGCTTCATAATGTTTGTTTTGAGCTTCTCTTCCTTGGAAGTAAACATCATCATTTTCAGCTCCACCACGTACAATTGGATTAGTATGTGGATTTAAAGCAGTTGCTTTAAATTTAGCTAATTTTTCTTTATCTAATAATCTATCAAAATCAGCGTAATCAATTAATTCAACTTTTTGAATTTCATGTGAAGTTCTAAATCCATCAAAGAAATGTAAAAAAGGAACTTCTGCTTTAATAGCACTTAAATGAGCAACACCAGCTAAATCCATTACTTCTTGAACTGAATGAGAAGAAAGCATTGGAATACCAGTTTGACGACATGCATAAATATCTTGATGATCACCAAAGATAGAAAGTGCACGAGCAGCTAAAGAACGAGCCGCAACATGAATTACAGCAGGTCTTAATTCACCAACTAAACGATAGATAGTTGGAATCATTAATAATAAACCTTGTGAAGCAGTAAAAGTAGTAGCTAAAGCACCTGCTTGACAAGCACCATGACATGCTGAAGCAGCACCTGCTTCTGATTGCATTTCACTTACCTTTACAACTGAATTGAATAAATTTTTTCTACCTTGACTAGCCCAAGCATCAACTTGTTCCGCCATATTAGAAGAAGGTGTTATAGGATAAATACCAGCAACTTCAGTAAATGCATAAGATACATATGCTGCAGCTGTGTTACCATCCATTGACATAAATTGTTTTGCCATATGTTATTTTCTCCTTTCATAATAACCTCTATTATTATACCAAAATATAACTATATTTTGAACTTTTTTAAACGAAAATGTTAGATAATAAACACTTTTTAAACTTATAATAGTTTTTATGTATAAACAAATAATTTTTACTTATATATTAAAAAAAAACTTCATTTACTTTTATGTAAATAAAGTTGATATCAATTATAGCTATATCTATAATATTTAATTATTTTTTAGTTGCATTAATATAATCACTATCAAGAATAATTGTTGTTGGCCCAACATTAATTATTTCAACAATCATATCAGATTGAAACTCACCTACAGCTACTTCTATATCATGAGATTTTAAACATTCATTAAAATAATCATACATCTTAGTTGCTAAAGAAGGATCCATTGCATCAGAAAAGCCTGGACGATTACCTTTTTTAGTATCCGCATATAAAGTGAATTGTGAGATTGATAATATTTGTCCATTAATATCTTTAACACTTAAATTCATTTTTCCAGCATCATCAGTAAAAATTCTTAAATTAACAATTTTTTGAGCTATTTTAGCTACAATATCTTTATTATCATCATGATTAAAGCCAACCAAAACATTTAATCCCTTACCTATTTCATTTTTAATATTTTTCTCACTTATTAAAACACTACTTCTCTCAACTACTTGTACTATTGCTCTCATTTTTAAATCTCCCCATAAAATATATTCTTAATCTTTGTTAATAATAAAATAAAATTTTCTTTACTAATTTCTGAATTAACACATCTTAATTCTATTAAATCTTTTTTTAATAAATTAATTGCTAAATACTTATTCGCAACATTTTGTTGAAATTTAATATAATTATCATAGTCACCTTTATCAATAAAACGTTTATATTCATTAAAATGATAAGTATCAGTATCATTAACATCAATAATTTCAAATAAAGCTCTAAATTTCTCAGCTTTTATCTTTTCGTCAGCTTTAATATTAACATGTAAGCCACAAGCAAAATCTTTGCTTACACTTAAGACACCATTACTAAAATCAATAATTTCTCTAATTTTATAATATACTTCAGTACATTCTTCTAAATCTAAAGGATCTAAACATATTTCAAAACCATAATCTCCTTTAATTGTTCGATCAAAAACAAAATTACCACGATAATTAACTAAAGAAATAATATTATTTAACATCGCAATTAAAAACATAAAATGAGTTCTTTGTACTTTAGCACTTACTTCTATTTCTAAACCAAAACCAAAAACACTATCTTCTATATAATAATCAGTACGAGAATTAATTTGTAATAAACGATTTATTTCTCTTTTAAAACCTTTTATTTCTTCATCATGATCAACGACTTCATCATAATCTATTGGTTCAATAAATCCCATAACTTATACCTCCTTATATTAAAAATGTATTTATACTACAACTTATGAAATATGTATTCATATCTTAACATATTTTAAATATTTTTACTCACTATTTTAATATCATCAACATATTAAAGAAAATATTATTAACATAATTTTATCTATTTATTAAGATATTGCTATGTTTTGTTAATTAATATATAATAAAACAGTATGAATTATTAAAACAGGAGGAAAAAAAATGAGTATACAATTATTAGGAATTATAATTGGTATTATTGCATTAGTTTATGCCTTTTTATTAATTAAAAAAATTAATAAAATTAAAGTAACTAATGAAAAAATGAAAGAATTACAAGGATATATTGCTGAAGGTGCTATGGCATTTTTACAAAGAGAATATCGTGTTCTTGTAATATTTATTATAGTAGTATTTATTGTAATATCAATATTTATTGGTTTAACAACTGGTATTTGCTTTATCTTTGGTGCAATATTATCAGTTGCAGCTGGATATATTGGTATGAAAGCTGCTACTTCCGCAAATGCAAGAACAGCTCAAGCTGCTGCAGATAATGGACTAGTTAAAGCATTAAATATAGCTTTCTCTGGTGGTGCTGTTATGGGTATGGCTGTAGTTGGACTTGGTTTATTTGGTGTATCAACTGCCTTTTTAATTTTTAAAGATCCTAATATCTTAACTGGTTTTGGTTTAGGTGCAAGTTCTATTGCTTTATTCTCAAGAGTTGGTGGTGGAATTTATACTAAAGCAGCTGATGTTGGTGCTGATTTAGTAGGTAAAGTTGAAGCTGGTATTCCAGAAGATGATCCACGTAATCCAGCTGTTATTGCAGATAATGTTGGTGATAATGTTGGAGATGTTGCTGGTATGGGAGCTGACTTATTTGAATCTTATGTTGGAGCTATCATTTCAGCATTAATTCTTGGAGTTGTTTTAACAACAAGTAATTATAGTGGATTAATTGAAAATGGTGGTGTTATCTTCCCATTATTATTAGCTGCTATTGGAATTGTTGCTAGTATTATTGGTACTTTATTTGTTAAAGGTAAAGAAGGGACTGATCCACATAAAACTTTAAATATGGGAACTTATTCTTCTGCTGTATTATTTATTATTGGAGCTGCTATTGCAAGTAAATATATCTTTGATTCATTTAATCCATTATGGGCTATCATCAGTGGTTTAATTGTTGGAGTTTTAATTGGAAAAATTACAGAAGTATTTACATCTGATCACTTCCCTTTTGTTAAAAAAATTGCTCATCAATCTGAAACTGGGCCAGCTACAACAATAATTGCTGGTTTAAGTGTTGGTATGATTTCTACTGCTGCTCCTATTATCTTAATTGCTATTGCTATTGCATGTTCATATTTCTTTGCTGGAATTTATGGAATAGCTTTATCTGCAATTGGAATGTTATCTATTGTTGGTATGACAATTGCTGTTGATGCATATGGCCCTGTAGCAGATAATGCTGGAGGAATTGCAGAAATGGCTGAATGTGATCATAGTGTTAGAGAAATAACAGATAAATTAGATTCAGTTGGTAACACAACTGCTGCTATTGGAAAAGGATTTGCTATTGGTTCTGCAGCTTTAACTGCTTTAGCTTTATTCTCTTCTTATGCTCAAGCTGCTCAAATAACTGCTGGTGATATCTCAATATTGCAACCATCTGTTACTGTTGGATTATTAATTGGAGCTATGTTACCATTTGTATTTTCAGCATTAACTATGGATAGTGTTGGAAAAGCTGCTTTTTCAATGATTGAAGAAGTTAGAAGACAATTTAGAGAACACAAAGGAATTATGGAAGGAACAGAAAAACCTGATTATAAAAGATGTGTTGATATTTCTACTGCTGCTGCTATTAGAGAAATGATGATACCTGGTATCTTAGCGGTGCTATCACCTATTATTATTGGATTTATCTTAGGTAAAAATGGTTTAGGTGGTATGCTTGCTGGTGCATTAGTTTCAGGTGTCGCAATGGCAATTTTCATGGCTAATGCTGGTGGCGCATGGGATAATGCTAAAAAGTATATTGAAGGTGGAGCTCATGGTGGTAAAGGTAGTGAACCACATAAAGCTGCTGTTGTTGGTGATACAGTAGGAGATCCATTTAAAGATACTTCAGGACCTTCAATTAATATTCTAATAAAATTAATGACAATTGTTTCATTAGTATTTGCTTCTTTATTTGGAGCTGGATTATTCTAAAATTTAATATTATATAAAAAAAGATTGTTTGTTGTTAAAATACAATAACAATCTTTTTATTTATCTAAATACTATTTTAAATAATAGACTTTTTTTAATATTTAATAAAAAATAATATCAAAATAATAGTTAATATACTAAAAAATAAATATATATAATAACTATTTTTTACTATAATTTTATTAATTAATGCACCAGCACTAAGATATAATTCAAAAAAATACATTAGCTATAGCTGTATAAAAAGACATCACACTTAAAAGTAATTTATCATTGATAAGTAATTTAATTAAAATTAGCCATAATAAAAAGTAGTACTTTTATACCTTTTTAAATGGTATTAAATTTTTTATTATGGATATCATCTTAGTAATTAAAATAAACTTAATTGATTAAAATTAGATAATCCATCTAATGAACCAATATTTTTTAATGTATCAATATGATTTTTATTTAATGTAGTACGATTTTCTAAATCTTCTATTGAAAGAAATTCACCATTTTCTCTAGCTTTAATTACCGTATTAGCTACATTAAAGCCTAATCCTTCAATACTATTAAATGGTAGAATTAAACTATTATTATCATTATTAACTACAAAACGATTACTTGAAGATTTATAAAGATCTACTGCTTCAAATTGATATCCTCTTAAAAACATTTCAATTGCTACTTCAAAAGTAGTAATTAATTCTAATTCTTTAGCACTAGCGTTTTTATTATCTAATATTTCTTTTAATCTTTTTTTAGTTGCATTTAATCCTTGTAATAAAGTTAAAATATCATAGTATTTACATCTTGTTGTAAAGAATGTCGCATAATATTCTAAAGGATAATATAATTTAAACCATGCTACTCTAACAGCCATTAAAACATATGCTACTGCATGAGCTTTAGGAAACATATACTTAATCTTTTTACATGAATCAATATACCAATCAGGAACATTATTTTCTTTCATTGTTTTGATAAAATCATCTGTTAATCCTTTACCTTTACGAACAGATTCCATGATAGAAAAAGCAACTTTAGCTTCAATACCTTTATTGATTAAATAAGTCATAATATCATCACGACAACCAATAACATCATTTAATTGACAAATTTTTTCTTTGATTAAAGTTTGAGCATTATTTAACCAAACATCAGTACCATGAGATAAACCAGAAATTTGTACTAAATCCGCAAATGATTGAGGATGAGTATCATCCAACATTCCTCTTACAAATTGAGTACCAAATTCAGGTAAGCCAATAGCACCATTTTGATAAGAAACTTCTTCACTTAAATTTAAAGCTTCATTACTATTAAAAATAGAAATCACTTTAGCATCATTAGTTGGAACATCTTTTGGTTCAATATTAGTAAGATCTTCTAACATTCTCATAGCTGTAGGATCGACATGACCTAAAATATCCATCTTTAAAACATTATCATGAATTGCATGGAAATCAAAATGAGTTGTTTTCCATTCAGAAGTAGTATCATCAGCAGGATAATTAACTGGAGTAAAATCATAAACATCCATATCATCAGGTATAATAATTACCCCACCAGGATGTTGTCCTGTCGTACTTTTAGTTCCTTCACAACCCTTTGCTAACCTTGCATATTCAGCTTTTCTTACTTGATGAGCTAAAGGTTTATTTTCATAATAACCTAAAGCATAACCATAAGCTGTTTTATTTTGAATTGTTTGAATTGTTCCTGCACGATAAACATAATCTTCACCAAACATTTCTTTAATATAGTTATGAGCTTTACTTTGATATTCACCAGAAAAATTTAAATCAATATCTGGCACTTTATCTCCTTCAAAACCTAAAAATGTTTCAAATGGAATGTTATGGCCATCACCTTTTAAATTACTTTGACATTTAGGACATTTCTTATATGGTAAATCATAACCACTTTTATAATTATCATCTTCAATAAATTCAACATAATGACATTTAGGGCAATAATAATGTGGTGGTAATGGATTAACTTCAGTGATATTAGATAAAGTAGCAACTAAAGAAGAACCAACACTTCCTCTTGAACCTACTACATAACCATCACTAATAGATTTTCTTACAAGTAAACTAGAAATATAATAAATAACTGAATAACCATGCTTAATAATACTATTTAATTCTTTTTCTAATCTATTTTTAACAATATCTGGTAAAGGATTACCATATTGAGCATAAGCATTTTCATAACATAAATCAATTAATTTTTGTTCTGAACCTTCTATTTTAGGAGTATATAATTTACTTTTAATTGGAATAACATTTTCTATTTTTGAAGCTAATAATTGCGTATTTTCAACAACTATTTTACGAGCTAATGAATAATCTAAAAAATCAAATTCGTCCAACATTTCTTGAGTATTTTTATAGTAGCAATCAGGATAATTTTTAATTCTATTTTGACGATCATTTAAGTAATGTCTTTTCTTTCCTTTTCCTAAGGCATTAATATAAACTTCCCAATATTGTTTATCCATTTTATTACAATAATGAACATCTCCTATTGCAATAACTATTTTATTTAATTTAATAGCACAATCAATAATATATTTAGTTATTGAAATAATCTCATCATAATTACTAAAATCATTAATATCAAGTAAATATTTTAAATTACTAGGAGCTAATACTTCAATATAATCATAGAAATCAAGTAATTTTAAAAAATCTTCTTCTACTAAAGTTCTAGCATATTGATATAATTCTCCTTGAATATTACCACTACCTACTAGTATATTAGTACGATACTTATTAATTTCACTCTTTAATAAATTAGCTTCTTTATAAAAATATGTTGTATTAGCTATACTAACTAATTTAAATAAATCTTTTAATCCATCTTGGTTTTTAACAATTAAAGAACAATTATTAGGTCTTAACTTAATATAATATTCTAAATCACATAATTTATTAATATCATTAATATTAAAACATTGATGTTCTTCTTTTAATTGATCAAGCATCAATAAAAAAACATTTCCTAAAACATCTGCATCATAATCAGCACGATGAGCAACTTTATCATCATAGCCAATACTATAAAAACTAGAAACATTTTTTAAAGAAAAATATGTTTTATCTTTGTTTAAAAGACGAGCTAATAAAATAGTATCAATAACAGTATTGTCTAATGGTTTTAAATTTAATTTTTTAATATTTTGTTTTATAAAACCAATATCAAAATTAGCATTATGTGCTACTAAGATAGCATCATTACAAAAATCTAGAAAATCAGGTAATATTTGACTAATATGTGGTGCATTAATTAAATCAGAACTATTAATTCCAGTTAAACCTTTAATATAAGCACTTACTTCTTTATCTGGTTTTACAAAACTTTGAAAACGAGCTATTTCTTGATTATTTTTATATTTAACAGCTCCAATTTCTATAATTTCATTATCAAAACTATTTAAACCACTAGTTTCTAAATCAAAACAAACAAAACTAACATCATCTAATTTTCTTTGATCATCAACATTAACAACAGGAGTAGTATCATTAATTAAATTAGAACTTAAACCATAAATAATTTTTAATTTTTCATTTTTTAATTCATTATAAGCTTCAGGATAAGCTTGAACATTATTAGTATCAGTTATAGCTAATGCTTGATGATTATATGTTAAAGCTTGCTTAATATAATCTTTTGCACTACTAACACCATCCATAGTTGACATTTTAGTATGAACATTAAATTCAATTCTTTTATTAACACTTTCATCAGTCATTTTAAAATGATTATTATCGATAATTTCAATAGCATTTAACATAATAGTATGTTCTAAACTAAAATCATCAAATACAACATTTCCAAGGGCTTTAATCCACATTCCTACTTCTAATTCATTAAGCATATCTTTAGTAAGAAACTTGTTTTCAAATCTTTTTAAAGTAATTGAATCATCAAAATCAGTAATTGATATTACTTGAATTAATCGATCTTTATGATCTTTTTTACTAGTATAAGAAATGTAATCAATATCAAAAATATATCCTTCAATACAAACATTTTCTTTATCTTCATATAATTCAATTATTGGTGTAATATGATATTTATCTAAATTAGTTTTTTTAGTAGAAAAGCGAACTGTTTTATTTTTAGAATTATTATTATTGATATTTTGTTTATCTTTTAATTGTTGTTCTTTACTTATAAAAGTAGTAAAAGTATTTTCATTCATTCTTGCCTCTACTTTATTTTCTAAGACAATATCTTTATCAATGTCATAATGATAATTAAGATTAAATCCACATAAACTCATTCTATTCTCAATCTTACTTTGATAAATAGAACTAGACATCATAATCGAATGATTTTTATAAATAACTTTTAATTCTTCATCATGATAATCTAATTTAATTAAATCTTTATTTGTATCTAAAGCATTCTTATAAAAATAAGTATAGTAATCATAAATAATATTACTAGCATAATTACTATTTTTAAAAGAATAAACACATTTAATATTATAGATAAATTTATTTAAGCATTTTTCAAATTCTAAATATACATTTAATGGAAGAGCTGTATCAAGTAATAATTCAATAATTAACAATTGTTTATAGTTAATATAACTTGTTTGTGTAATCACACTATTCTCAAAATGTTCATGCATATCTACATTAAAATAAATTTCATTTAAGAATTTAGATAGTTGTTGATCCATTAATACACCTCCACAACTTAAAATATTATATCAAAAATAGCTTAAAAATTATAGGTATTAAATAAGAAATAAAAAGTAGACCAAAGTCTACTTTTATATTAAATTGTATAAATATAATGTTTTAACTCCCAATCAGTTATTTGATGACGATAATCAGCCCATTCTTTTAATTTAGCTTCCATGAATTTTTCATAAGTATGTTTACCAATCGCATTGATTACTAATTGATCTTCTTCTAATGAATTTAAAGCATCTTTTAAAGAATTAGGTAAATTTTTTATATTTAATTCTTGTCTTTCTTTTCTTGTTAGCTCAAAGATATTAATATATGAAGGTTGCATTGGTTCAATTTTATTTTTAATGCCATCTAATCCACATGCTAGTACTGCTGCCATAGCTAAATATGGATTGCAACTACAATCAACTGATCTTATCTCAGTTCTAGTAGCTTGTTTACGAGATGCTGGAATTCTAATAAAAGTTGATCTATTTTCTGTTGACCATGCAATATAACAAGGTGCTTCATATCCTGGAGTTAAACGTTTGTATGAATTAACTATTGGATTAGTTATAGCACATAAAGCACGAGCATGCTTAGTTATGCCACCAATCCAATAAAGACAAGTTTGACTTAATTGTAATGGAGCATTTTCATCATAGAAAACATTATTACCTTCTTTATCAGCTAAAGAACAATTAGTATGCATCCCACTACCAGCTTTTTCTGAGAAAGGTTTTGGCATAAAAGAAGCATATAATCCATATTTTGATGCAACATCTTTAACTACATGTTTATATGTTTGGATATTATCGCAAGCTTCTAAGACATTAGCATATTTAAAGTTAATTTCATATTGTCCTGGTCCTACTTCATGATGACTAGCTTCAATTGTAAAACCAATTTCTTCTAAACGATAAACAATTTCACGTAAACAATCACCTGCTTGTTCAATAGCACTTAAATCAAAATAAGAATCAAAGTCATTAGTATCAGCAGTTGGATTACCAAATTCATCTAATTTTAATAAATAAAATTCAGGTTCTAATCCTAAATTAAATGAACCATATCCTAATTCATCCATTTCTTTCATAACTCTTTTTAAATTACCACGAGGATCACCTTCAAATGGTGTACGATCTGTTTTATAAATATCACAAATTAAACGAGCAATATCATCTTTAATAATTTTAAAAGTTGCTAGATCAGGATACAAATACATATCAGCTTCCATAATGCGAACAAAACCTTCAATACTAGAACCATCAAAAATAACATCATTATTAAGAATCATATCAATTTGTGATACTGGAACTTCAACACTTTTTAGTTTTCCCATCATATCAGTAAATTGCAATCTAATCATTTTAATACCATTTTCTTCAATTTGTCTTTTAATACTTTCTTTTGTTATCATATTTACCTCCATATTTAAAAATTAGATTTATTCTATACTCTAAAAAAGATATTGTCAATAAAATATCTTTTTTTACAAAATAAATAACTAACTTAATTATATTAATATAATTAATTAAGTAATAAATTATTATTAAGAAATAATTTACACATTGAACTTTAATTTAATACATGATAGAATTAATCTATGCTCAGGGGAGCCAAATGGTTGAGAGGAAGCTAAGCTTCGACCCTAATACCTGATGCGGATAATGCCGCCGTAGGAAAAGCAAACATAAGTATATTAAATTGTTAGCTCTTTTCTATATTGCGGAAAGGAGTTTTTTAATGGACAAAGAAATAAAATTATCTAATTTTAATCAAACATTATTATGGTTTGGAGCAGCTATTTCATTAGCTGAAATTTTAGCAGGTACTTTAATTGCACCAATAGGGTTTCAAAAAGGACTTATAGCTATTATTATTGGTCATTTATTTGGCGCTATTATCTTTTTTTTAGTTGGTTATATTGGAGCTAAAGAAAAGATTACTGCTTTACAATCAATTAGTTTTACTTTTGGAAAGTTTGGAGTAAATCTCTTTTCTTTATTAAATGTTATTCAATTAATTGGTTGGAGTGCCATAATGATTAAAACTGGAGCTTTAGCTTTAACAATGAGTAATCAAGCAATACCAATATCGATATTTTCAATTATTATTGGTTTATTTATTTTTATATTTATTATTGTAGGATTTAAAAATTTAAATTATATTAATTATTTTGCGATTATCGCTTTATTAATATTATCTATTATTTTAGCTTTTATAATTTTTAATAATAATTTAAATACATCTACTTTAAATCAAACTACAATTGAAAAATTATCTTTTGGTAGTGCAATTGAATTATCAATAACGATGCCTTTATCATGGACACCATTAATATCTGATTATACTAAAAATAATAAAAATGTTTTTAGTGGTACTTTTTCTGCAACTATTAGTTATTTTATTGGTAGTTCTTTTATGTTTATTATTGGTATTGGTAGTGCTATTTATTGTGGTAATCAAGATATAATAACTATTCTTTTAAGTGCTGGATTAGGTATATTTGCCATAATTATTGCATTATTATCAACCATAACAACTGCTTTTTTAGATGTATATTCAGGTGGAATTAGTATTATTAATATTTTTAATAAAATAAATGATAAAATAGCTGCTAGTATTATCTTAGTAATAGGAATATTATTAGCTGTCTTTGTCTCTATGGAACAATATGAAAGTTTCCTATATTTTATTGGCTCTGTATTTGCGCCATTATTTGCGATATTGTTAGTTGATTATTATATTTATCATAAATTTAATAATAATAAAACTGATATTGGTGCTTTAATTATTTGGTTGATTGGTTTTATAACATATCGTATATTACTAAATTATCAAACCCCTATCGGCATAACCTTACCAATAATGATTGGTAGTGCAATATTATTTGTTATTTATAAGGAGATTAAGAAGTATGTTTAAAAATTTATTAGATAATGTTAGAATTAATAGCCCGTTAATTCATAACATTACCAACTATGTAACAGTGAATGATTGTGCTAATGTTTTATTAGCTTTAAATGCATCACCTATTATGGCTGATGATGTTGAAGATGCTAGAGAAATTACAAAAATATGCAATGGTTTAAATATAAATATTGGTACTTTAAATCAAAATACTATTCCTACTATGTTTGAAGCTGGAACAATAGCTAGTAAATTAAATCATCCCATTGTTTTAGATCCAGTTGGAGCTGGTGCTTCACTAATCAGAACCACTACAGCTACTAAATTAATCGATAAATTAAATATTAGTGTTATTAGAGGTAATATTTCTGAAATAAAAGCTATTATTAATGGTGATAATACTACTAAAGGCGTAGATGCATCTGATTTAGATGTTGTAACTAAAGAAAACTTAGATGAAACAATTGCTTTATTAAAGAAATATGCTACAGAAAAAAATGTAATTCTAGCAATAACTGGAGCTATTGATATTGTTATGGATAAAAATAAGACATATGTTATTTATAATGGTCATCCAATGATGAGTAGAATAACTGGAACAGGATGTATGTTAAGCTCCATAATTTGTGCTTATTTAGCTGCCAATATGGATAATTATATAGATGCTACTTTTGCGGCAATATGTACAATGTCAATAGCTGGTGAAATAGCATATGAAAGATTAGAAGAAAAAGATGGTAATATAACATATCGTAATTATATTATTGATGCTATTTATCATATGGATAGTTTGACTTTGGAAAAGATGGCTAAATATGAAATTAGATAAAAATATTCTTAAATTATATGCCATAACAGATCGTTCATACTTAAATAATGAAAACTTAGCTTTCCAAGTAGAAAAAGCTATTTTAGGCGGTACTACTATTATTCAAGTTAGAGAAAAAAAGATGAATGAACAAGATTTCATAAAAGAAGCTTTAACTATTAAAAAAGTATGTGATAAATATCAAATACCTTTAATTATTAATGATAATGTTAATGTAGCGATTAAAACTCAAGCGAATGGTGTTCATGTGGGTCAAAATGATCAAACAACATCAGAAGTTAGAAATATAATAGATGATAATATGATATTAGGAGTATCAGTTAATAGTGTAAGACAAGCTCTTCAAGCTGAAAAAGATGGTGCTGATTATTTAGGAGTTGGGGCGATATTCCCTACTTCTAGTAAAGATGATGCGACTTTAGTATCTATTGAAATATTAACTAAAATATGTCAAAGTGTTAAGATTCCTGTTGTGGCTATTGGTGGTATTACTAAAAATAATATCAAAGATTTAAACAATAGTGGTATTGTTGGGGTTGCTTTAATTAGTGCTATTTTTGGGCAAAATGATATTAAAAAATCATGTCATGAATTAATAGAAATAATAGATAATAAACTTTTAGATAAGGAGATATGATTAATGAAAAAAATATTAACAATTGCTGGTTCAGATTGTTCAGGTGGAGCAGGAATCCAAGCTGATATAAAAACAATTACCGTTCATAAAATGTATGCAATGAGTGTTATTACTGCTTTAACAGCTCAAAATACCACAGGTGTTTTTGATATTGAAGAAGCTAGTCCAACTTTAGTTGGCCAACAATTGGATGCTATATTTAATGATATTGTTCCTGATGCGATAAAAATAGGTATGGTGTCTAATAGTAAGATAATAGAAGTGATTGTTGAAAAATTAATTCAATATAATGCAAAAAATATTGTAGTTGACCCAGTTATGGTCGCGACTAGTGGCAGTAAATTAATATTTGATGATGCTTTAGATATTTTAAGTAATAAACTATTTAAATTAGCAACATTAATTACTCCTAACATTCTTGAAGCACAAATATTAGCTAATATTAATATTGTAAATAGTGATGATATGTTAAAAGCAGCTAAAATTATTTATCATAAATATCATTGTAATGTTCTTATTAAAGGTGGACATTCAATTTTAGATGCTACGGATTTATTATATGAAAATAATAAAGCTATATGGATACAAGGAAAAAGAATAGCTAATAGTAATACTCATGGTACTGGTTGTACCCTTTCTTCAGCAATCACATGTCAAATAGCTGCAGGTAATAATCTTGAAGAAAGTGTCATAAAAGCTAAAGATTATATTTCAAAATGTTTAAAAGCTAATTTAGATTTAGGTAAAGGTTCAGGACCATTAAATCATATGTGTGATATTTAAAAAAAACTGGATTAAGAATAATAATTTCTTAATTCAGTTTTTTATTATAAATCATACCAATTTTTACCATAACTACAATGAACTTCTAACTTAACAGCTAATTGATAAGCTTCATCCATAATTTTAATAATATTATTATTAAAAGAATCAATTATTTTATCATTAACTTCAAATATTAATTCATCATGCACTTGCAATAACATTTTAGCATCTAAATTATTACTAGTAATATATTTATCAATATTAATCATAGCTATTTTCAAGATATCTGCTGCACTACCTTGTATTGGTGTATTTAAAGCCATTCTTTTACCACTTTCTCTAATATTATGATTATTAGAATTAATTTCATTAATATAACGAATACGATTTAATATAGTTTTACTATAACCAGTATCCATGACATCTTGTACTTGTTTATCTAAAAATGATTTAATATTTGGATAAGTTTCATAATATTTTTTAATAAAATCATGAGCATAATTACGATCAATTCCTAAAGACTTAGCAAGACCAAAATCACTCATACCATAAATGATTCCAAAATTAATTGCTTTAGCTGCTTTTCTTTGACTAGCAGTAACTGCATCATAAGGAATACCATTAACTTTACTAGCTGTATCAGTATGAATATCATATCCTTCTTCAAAAGCTTTGATAAAGACAGGATCTAAAGAAAAACTAGCTAAAATTCTTAATTCTATTTGTGAATAATCAAAGGAAACTAATGAATAATTAGGCTTAGAAATAAACATTTTCTTTACTACTCTTTGATCTTCTGATTTAGTCGCAATATTTTGTAAATTAGGGTCTTTACTAGATAAACGGCCTGTTTGAGTTAAACATTGATTATAAATAGTATGAATACGATTATCACTTAGAATATAATTAAACATTGGCTCAATATAAGTAGATAATATTTTTTTAACTGAACGATATTCAATTAGTAATGGAATAATTGGATGATCATCAACTAATTCATTCAAAACATCAATATCAGTAGAATAACCAGTCTTTGTTTTCTTAATAACTCTTAAATTTAATTTATTAAATAATAATTCACCTAATTGTTTAATTGAATTAATATTTATATCTTCATTAGCATATTGTTTAATTTTAGTTTCTAAATCATGACATCTTTTATTAAAATCATTTTGTAAATTACTTAATTCATTTTTATCTACTAATATTCCAGATATTTCCATTTTACTTAAAATTAAAGCGATATTAATTTCTAAATGATATAAATCTATTAATTTAAGTTCTTTTAATTTATTTGAATTAATGTCATATAATTTATTTAAATAATAAGCTTGTTTAACTTTTGTTTCAATAATAATATCTTTATCTTCCTTTAATAAATCTTTATTAGTTTTAGTACTAATATTAAAATTACTATCGATTAAAGCATTAGCTAGTAA
>JAISTP010000032.1 GCA_031272545.1 Bacilli bacterium
TGTTGTCCCATTCATCCCTATTAATAATATGAGTATTGAAGAAACAGTAGAATTATCTAAACAATGTGCTGAATTAGTTAATAAATTATATAATATTCCTATTTTCTTATATAGTAATAGTGCTACTAATGAAGATAGAATTAAATTACCTAATATTAGAAAAGGTGAATTTGAAGGAATGGCTGAAAAACTTAAAGATCCTCATTGGTATCCAGATTATGGAAAAAATGAAATTCATCCAACAGCTGGCGTTACTGCAATCGGATGTCGTCCTTTCTTAATTGCTTATAATATTGATTGTAAAACAATGGATAAAGATGCTTGTAGTTTCATTGCTAAAGCTATTAGACAAAGTGGTGGTGGATACCAATGTATTCAAGCAGGACCTGCTGTAATGGATGATTTTGTTCAAGTTACAATGAATGTTACTGATTTTACTAAAACTAGTGTCTATCGTGCTTTTGAAGCAGTTAAAATGGAAGCTAGAAGATTTGATATTGAAGTAACAGGTTCTGAATTTATTGGTTTAGTACCTCGTGCTTGTTTAGAAGATATTGCAGCTTATTATTTAAAACAACGTGATACTGAAGAAATAAAAAAATATTCATTAGAAGATTTAACTAAAGTAGTAAGTGATAATTTATTACTTAGAGGTTTTAGTTTAGATAAGATTATTGAATATCATTTATAGGAGTTTCTTATGAAAACAATTATTTATAATATTGGAAAACTATATACCTTTGAGCATGAAGTAGTTCCAGTTAAAAAAGATGCTTTAAATGAATGTGAAGTTATCAGTGATGCTTTTATTGTTATTGAAGATGATATTATCAAAGCAATAGGAAGTGGTGATTTTACTAAACATCGTGATGCTAATACTATATTACATGATGCTCATGGCTTAATAGCTTTACCTGGCTTAATTGATGCTCATACTCACTTAGTGTTTGGTGGTTCTCGTGAACATGAATATGCTCTTAAATTACAAGGAGCTGATTATTTAGATATTCTAAGAATGGGTGGTGGTATTTTAAATACGGTTGAAGCTACTAGAAAAGCTACTTTTGATGAATTATATAAAAAATCAAAGAAGTTTGTGGATAATATGTTACTTCATGGTGTTACTACTTTTGAAGCTAAGAGTGGCTATGGTTTAAATTTAGAAACAGAAGTTAAACAATTAGAAGTTGTTAAAAAACTAAATGAGAATCATCCATGTACCATAATATCTACTTTTATGCCAGCTCATGCAATACCTAAAGAATTTAAAGATAATCCACAAGGATATGTTGATTTAGTTATTAATGAAATGTTGCCTAAAGTAGCTAAGATGAATTTAGCAAAATATTGTGATATTTTCTGTGAGGATGAAGTATTTAATCGTGAACAAGCTAAAGTTATATTAGAAAAAGCTCAATCATTAGGTTATATTGTTAAAATACATGCTGATGAAGTAGTACCGATGGGTGGTGCTAGTTTAGCAGCTGAAATTCATGCTTTAAGTGCTGAACATTTAATGGCTACTAGTGATGAAGATATGGATAAAATGTCGCATGCTAATGTTATAGCTAATTTATTGCCTGCAACATCATTTAATTTAGGTAAAACTTATGCTCGTGCTAAAACAATGATTGAAAAAGGTATTGCCGTAAGTATTTGTAGTGATTTTAATCCAGGATCATGTCCTAATGAAAATTTACAACTTACTTTACAAATAGCAAGTCGTGGTTACGGAATGACTCCTATTGAAGTCTATAATGGTGCTATTGTTAATGGTAGTTGTTCATTACAATATCAAGATAGTATTGGTTCAATTAAAGTAAATAAAAAAGCTGATATTGTAATTATGGATGCTCCTAATATAGAATATACAATTTATCATTTTGGTTCTAATCATGTACAAGATGTTTTTAAAGATGGTAAATTAGTAGTTAAAAATAAACAACTTGTATATGAAGGGAAGTAAAATATGAAATTAATTGAAAAGACATTAATTGAATTTAGTAAAGATGTAGATTCAGATTTACCAGCTCCTGGTGGAGGAAGTGTGGCAGCTTATGTAAGTAATTTAGGAGTAGCCCTTGCAAGAATGATGGGACACTTAACAATTTCTAAAAAAGCATTTAAAGAATTAGATGATAGTAGTAAAGAAAAATTTAATAATACTTTTAATAAATTAGAAGATTATTATCAAAAATTATTAATGATGGTAGATGAAGATACAGTAGCATTTAATAAAATTATGGCTTCTTTTAAATTACCAAAGGATACTGATGAAGAAAAAGAAGTTCGAAGTAAAGCTATTCAAGATGCAACTTTAGAAGCAACTATTGCTCCTTTTGAAGCTACTAAATTAGCTTATGAAGCTTTATTAATTGTTCCTGAATTAATAGATAATGGTAATGTTAATGCTATTTCAGATTTAGGAAGTGCTATTTATTTATTAGAAGCTGGAATGAATTGTTCTATTTTAAATGTTAAAATTAATGCTAGTGGGTTAAAAGATAAAGATAAAGCTCAAGAGTTTAATGACAAATGCCATGAGATGCAAAAGAATGCTCGTCATCTAGTGGAAGAAAATATATTAAAGATTAGTAATCTAATGTAAGGAGATCATCAATGAAAACAGATATTGAAATTGCACAAGCATGTGAAATGAAGAAAATTGAAGAAATTGCTCAAAAAGCAGGGATTAATGAAAAATATCTTGAAAAATATGGAAATTATAAAGCTAAAATTGATTTAAATATTTTTGAGGAATTAAAGGATAAAGAAGATGCTAATTTAGTATTAGTAACAGCTATTAATCCTACTAGTGCTGGTGAAGGAAAATCAACAACTACTGTTGGTTTAGTTGAAGCCTTAAATCAAATTGGTCACTTTACAATTGGATGTATCAGAGAACCATCTTTAGGGCCAGTATTTGGCATTAAAGGAGGAGCTGCTGGTGGTGGATATTCACAAGTAGTTCCAATGGAAGATATTAATTTACATTTTACTGGCGATATGCATGCTATTGGTATTGCGAATGCATTAATTGCCGCAGTTATTGATAATCATATTCATCAAGGTAATGAATTGAATATTGATATTAATAATATTGTATGGAAACGTTGTGTTGATATGAACGATCGTTCTTTAAGACAAGTAACTATAGCACAAGGTTCAGCTGCTAATGGCGTTGAAAGAAAAGACGGATTTAATATTACAGTTGCTTCTGAAGTAATGGCTATCCTTTGTTTAGCTACATCAATGGCTGATTTTAAAGAAAGAATTGCTAAAATAATTGTAGCTTATACCAAAGATGGACAACCAGTAACAGTAAAGGATTTAAATATTGTTGGTGCTGTTGCTATGGTAATGAAAGATGCTTTAAAACCTAATTTAGTTCAAACTTTAGAAGGTAATGGTATGTTTGTTCATGGTGGACCATTTGCAAATATAGCTCATGGATGTAACTCTTTATTAGCCACTAAATTAGCTAGTAAATTAGCTGATTATGTAGTTACTGAAGCAGGATTTGGAGCTGATTTAGGTAGTGAAAAATTCATTGATATTAAATCAAGAATGGGTGGATTAAAACCTAAATGTGTAGTAATCGTAGCGACAATAAGAGCTTTAAAAATGCACGGTGGACAAGCTAAAGAAGATTTAAAAGAAGAAAATGTTGAAGCATTATTAAAAGGAGTAGCAAACCTTGAAAAACATATTGAAACAGTAAAAGAATATGGATTACCATATGTAGTTGCTTTAAATAATTTTACTTTTGATACTGAAAAAGAAAAAGAAGCAATCTTTACATGGGCTCGTGATAATGATGTAACAGTAATTGAATCAGATGTATGGGCTAATGGTGGTAAAGGTGGCGTTGAACTTGCTCAAGCAGTAGTTGATGCATGTTCAGAAAATAAAGAAGTTAAATTCATATATGAATTAACTGATTCATTTGAAACAAAAGTTAAGAAAATAGCTCAAAAATGTTATGGAGCTAAATCAGTTATTTTAACTGATGAAGCTTTAAAAACATTAGATTTATTAAGAAATTTAGATTTAGATATGTTACCTATCTGTATGGCTAAAACACCAGCTAGTTTAACAGATGATCCAAAAATATTAGGAAGACCAACTGACTTTGATATTACTATTAGAGAAATTAGAATTTCTAATGGAGCAGGTTTTATTGTTTGTTTAACTGGTTCAGTTATGACAATGCCTGGCCTTCCAAAAGTACCAGCTGCTGAACGTATGGATGTTTTAGAAGATGGAAAAATTGTTGGGTTATTCTAAATAATATAAAATATTAAATACAAAACGACATAATTATTTATGTCGTTTTTATTATGCACTAAGTTTAGTGTAGTGTATAAGTAATTAAAGACCTTATATAATTATTGATATCTAAATAAAAAAAGTTTATTACCTTAATAAATTACAACAATTTATCATATGAACAAAAATAGTAGTTAATATTGATATAGTAATTACTCTATAAATGATTACAAGAAACTAGGTGATTAAGTGGGTATAAGAGTAGAACGCTTTTGCATTAATATAAATTGTAAACATTGTACTAACTTAGCTGGAATTTATGAAGCAGAGAGTTGGGAAGATTTTAATAGTAAATACAATGGTAGAAATAATCCATTTGGACGTTATAGTTTTTGTGATTGTAGTATTAGAAGTTATTATACTTATGATAATAACAAGGTATTATTAGATTACTACAATCAATATGCATTATTAATAATTAATGTATTAGATAGTTTCACATATACTTATGATAAAGAATATTTTTTAAATATGATAAATGCAATATATTATTCCAAAAAAAATAAAGCTAAGTATTATGATATATTAAATCATTATAGTATAAGAGCAAAATTGTTCAAGGTTAATGATACTGGTAAGATAGTTAATAACACTATTAAAGCATTTGAAACTAAAGAATTAAATGTGCTTAAACAATTAAACAAAAGATTTGGTGGCTTATTTAGTAAGGTTCAAGAAACAGTTAATACAACTACTGGATTTAGACCTGACGCAATTTGGATAAATGAGAGGCTATTTAAAGATAAAATAGCAAGGTTTATAGAGATAAAAGAAAGTATTGGGTCTTTTAAATCTATCAAGCGTCAAGTTCAAAAAGCTAACCAACAACTTAAATCAGTTAATAGTAAATATATTAATAGCAAATATAATGGTATTGTATTTTTAAAGGTAGTTAGAGATAAGAATACTATTAATAGGACAAATAAACAAATTATTAACGACGTAATTAATAGAGCAAGAGCTAACGATATTAATAATCTAATATTGCAAATTGATAATAATGAATTAATATGGTTTCAACCACAAGAATACAGTAAAAGTATAAAATAAAAAATAGGTTAGACACCCAGGACCAAGTGACCCCAGGTGTTAACCTATTTCTTAATTACATTATAAACATTATTAAGTAATAGTCAAGAGATAAATTTAAAAATAATAATTATATTCTATATTAATAATATTCATATATAAAAAACTGTAATAACTATAAAGAAGTAAAATGTTATAAATTACTTGTAGGGAATTATAAAGGATATTTTAGATATAGAATAGGAAATAATAGAGTAATTTGCATGATAAAAGAAAATGAACTATTTATTCTTGGATTAACTGTTGGAAGTAGAAAAAAATTTACAAATAAACCAATATGTTAACTCATTTTTGAAGACAATTAACTATTATTATATTAAATCATAATAAATAAAGACAAATTTTCATTATAGAATAGCTAATTATAAAGTGATATAATACTAATTATTAAAGAGATGATAATTAGTGAGTAAAGTAAAGAATAAAGAAGCATGGCGTTCAAATCTTATAATATTATGGTTTGGAACTTTTATGACAGGAGTGGGGCTTAGTCTTATTGCTCCTTTTCTTAGTTTATATGTCGATACTTTAGGCCATTATTCAACTTCAGCATTAAATACATGGAGTGGTGTTATTTTCGCAATTACTTTTGTGACTAATGCGATAACTGCTCCTTTTTGGGGAAAATTAGCTGATGAAAAAGGGAGAAAAATAATGTTGCTTCGTGCAGCTTTTATGATGGGCTTATGTATCTTCTTAATGGGCTTAGTTCAAAGTGCCTGGCAATTATTAGCTTTAAGAGCTTTATTAGGAGCTTTTTCTGGTTTTACTAGTAATTCAATTGCTTTAATGGCTATATCTGCTCCTAAAGATAAAAGTGGTCAAGTTCTTAGTACTTTAACTACTGGAAGTGTTTCTGGTACTTTGTTAGGTCCAATAATAGGTGGAGCTATTGTTGATTTAGTAGGATTTAGATATGTTTTTTTTATAACTGGCATTATTATGTTTATTGTATTCTTTTTAGCATTGTTTTTTGTCAAAGAAACATTTGTTAAAAGTGAAAAAACTAAATCACTTAACTTTAAAGAAGTTAGATCATTAATAACTAATCCATTATTAATAATAAGTATGTTATTAACTACTTTAATAGTTCAAATAACTAATCAAAGTATTAATCCTTTATTAAGCTTATATGTGCGTGAATTAATGCATAATCATAGTAATTTAGCTTTATTTAGTGGACTTGTAGCTTCTGCACCAGGAATAACTACTTTAGCAGCTGCACCATTCTTTGGTAGATTAGGAGATAAGGTAGGACAAAAAAGAATATTAAGCATCGGCTTAGTTGTTTCATTAGTATGGTTTGTTTTAATGGGAAGCGTAGCAAATGTTTATCAATTAATTATGATTAGATTATTAGTTGGTATAAGTGATGCAATGATATTGCCACAAGTTCAAGCCTTACTAGCAAAGAATACTCCATATCAAATAACAAGTCGTATTTTTTCATATAATCAATCATTTCAATCAAGTGGTGCTTTTATTGGACCTATCGTAGGATCATTTGTCGCTAATATTTTTCATGATTATCGTTTTGTCTTTTATTCAAGTGCCTTATTTATAATAGTTAATATTGTTAATAATCAATTATTTGTAAATCGTAAAGAAAAAGAAATAACTAATTAAAGTTATTTTAAAATATTATATAAAATATAAAGTTAGTCAATTATATAAGATAATATTCTAGATAATTGATTAATTTTTGTTGTGAAATATACATTATCAAAGACTTATGATATATATATTAAAAATAAACAAAATATAATTAATAAATAAACAAATATTAAAAAAAATTTACAATGTTAAATATATATATACATATAGTTATAATTTTAACTAAATAAACAAATAGTTTAAAATTTATGTTTTAATTATAAATATTCAATAAAGGAAGGAATGATTATATTGAAAAGTATAAATTTATTTAAGAAATCAATAACGTTTATTTTTATTTTCTTTATAGCATTATTTATCTATAATAAAGGGATTAATGCAGCTGATGTTAGTAGTAGTGTGAATGTTACTGATTTTAAATTAATTAATGATGATGGTAGTGAAGCTATTAATAATGGTGATACAGTAAAACAAAGTGGTTATAAAATTGATGTTGATTTTAGTATTAATTTAAGTAGTGGTTCATTACAAAATGGGGATACAGCAGTTATACCTTTTGTAGTTGATTTACAAGGTGAACTATGGAATGTCCCTACTTCATCTCCGGTTCCACTATTAGATAGTGATGGTAATACTATTGGTAATTATTATATTAATGCTAATGGTATATATCTAACATTAACTGATGTAAGTGGCAAAACTAGTTTATCAGGACATATTACAACTGGGAAAACTGGTGGTAATTCTATGATTGTGACTAAAACATTAGATTATACAATAGGAAATCTGACAAAAAGTTTTGTATTTGAAGGAACAACTTTAACTGCATGTACTGCACCTAATAATAACATATGGAAAAGTAGTGACTCTAGAACTAATAGTCGTTTAGAATGGGATATTATGTTAGCTGATAATACTTGTGGTTTATCACAAGATAAAAATGATGCTAGTGCTATTAAATATGATTTTAGTAATATTGTAATTGAGGATAATTTAGGAAAATATCCTATTGATAGTAGAGGTGTAAGTGTAGATACTTTCTTCTATATTCCTACTAGTGCTGGAAGTACTGAATTGTCTACTAAGCTAACACGTCCATATACAATAACTAGTTTAATTGATGGATGGAAAGAAGTAAAACAAAATACAGGTGAAAGTTATGCTCAATTTAAAGCAAGATTACAAAATAATCAATGGGGACAATATAAAAATGATGATGGTACTTATACTTTAGTTATTAAAGCTGATTTAAGTAATATTACTAATGAAGAAATTGCTCAAGCATATGGATATGCTAGTATATCAGATATGGTGTCTGCATATTTAAAACAAAGAGGTGTAGATGCTAATTATGCATCTGGTTTAGATGATATCTATGGTAATGATAATGCTATTAATGGTAGAGTAATGTTTTTAAGATTTAGATTTTATCAAGATTATAATATGACTGTTGTTAAAGATACTGATGAAAGTAATACTGCAACTGTAACAGTAGATGGTAGTGATGGGAAACCTATTACTAAAGAAGTTACTGCTACTAGTACTCTAATACCTTATATTGGAGATGCTAATGTTAGTTCAACTTCTGCTAAGATAGTTAAATTCGATAAGGAAACTAATGCTTTATTAGCAGGTGTTCAATTTAAATTACAAAAATTAAATGGAGATACTTGGGAAGATTATACTGCAAATGATGGTGGTGATTTAGTTAGAACTACTGATGCTAATGGTTCAATTGTTTTTAATGATTTAAATGATGGAACTTATCGTTTTGTGGAAGTAACGGCTGATGAAGGTTATAACATTAATAGTGTCTTATATGGAACAGATGTAAATAATGTTAATGATGCTAATTTAACATTTGAAGTTAATTCTTCAGATGCCACAGGTAAAACTATCTATGCTTCTAATCAAGAATTTAGTTATAATATTGATTATCAATATGTCGGTGATGTTCCTAGCGATGCTGTTGTTCCTGATAGTGATACAGTAGATTATGGAGATCAATATGTAGCTAAAGATGCAACTGATGTAGATGACTATACTTTTGATGGATGGTATACAGATAGTTCATTAACAACTAAGTTTGTGGATGGAACAGCAATTACAGGTGATTTAACTCTATATGGTAAATATACTAAGGTTGAAACTCCTGTTCCAAATACTAATACTACTGATAATAGTACTACTTCTAATAGTACTACTCTTCCTCAAACAAAAAATGAAGAAGGATCTACAAGTATAAGTAGTGATATTCCTCAAAGTGGACAAAGCATGTATGCTTTAATTCCATTTGTAATTGGTATGGGATTATTAGGATGTACAAGCTTGTATTATAGAAGAAAATAAAAAATATAGTTAAATGAAAAGATAAAAAGCTATGCTATATATCATAGCTTTTTGTCTATTACTTAACTATGTCAGATATTATGTTAAGTATAGAATTAATATATTATTAGTATTATAATGATAAGCAATATAAATATGAAAGGAGATTAATAATGAAGAAAATATTTGTAATTAGTGGTAGTCCACGTGTCGATGGTAATTCTGATTTATTAGCTCAATCTTTTATAAAAGGAGCCCAAGAGGCTAGTAATGAAGTAGTACATATTAATTCTTATGTAATTAACTTAAAACCTTGTATTGCTTGTAATTCATGTTGGCAATTTAAAAAGCCTTGTGTCTTTGAAGATGATAATGAGTTATTAGAACAAGGTATGAAAGATGCTGATGTTATTGTCTTTGTGACACCAGTATATTTCTTTGGTATGACAGGACAAATGAAAGTATTAATTGATAAGTTATATCCTTTTATTCCTAAATTAAGACCATATGAATTAAAGATAAAAGATTGTTATTTAATAAGTTGTTGTTGGGATAAGAAACCTAGTGAATTTGATTCATTAAGATGGCATATGCAACAAATTTCAACTTATATGGGATGGAATTATAAAGAAGAAATTCTTATTAATAATTGTGGTAGATATCAAGAAATTAAAGACACTGAATATTTAGATTATGTTTATCAACTAGGTTTAAAAGTATAAAAAGGGTAAATTTTTATAGAATGAAGATTAGTAAAAATGATGAAGTAATGCTATTTCATCATTTTTATTACTTTAAATAATTAATTATTATATAAACTATTAATTATTTTATTTACAATATTTGTTTGCTTAATAAACTTAGATGTGTTATTATTGGTATGAAATAGCGGTATTGCAAAACAAGTAGTAAAGCTTTTCATATCTTAAGGAAAGGAATAGTTTAGATGAACGGAAAAGTTTTATGGTTCAATGCCACTAAAGGTTATGGATTTATCGAAGCTGAAGACGGACAAAAAGTATTTGCTCATTTTTCTGAAATTAATGTTGATGGATATAAAACATTAGAAGAAAATGAAGAAGTAACTTTTGACCTAGAACAAGGCGATAAAGGACCTCTTGCAAAGAATATTAATAAAAAATAGTCAAATGACTATTTTTTTTTGAATAATATAAAAATAATGTTAAGATAAAAAAATAAAATATGATATTTTCATTAAGATTATTGTTTTATAAATGAGATAGAGTATAATAAAAAGAGGACAAATTATTAATTAGTAAGAGGGTTTTAAATGAATACTTTGTTATTGGAATTTAATGATACTTTAGAAGCAAGAAAAATAATACTTAATGATGGAGTCATTGCTTTTCCAACGGAGACAGTTTATGGATTGGGTTGTCGATACGACTCTTTTTTAGCATACAATAAGATTTTTGAAGTTAAAGGTCGTGATGCTTCTAAATCTTTAACCGTAATGTTATATGATAAAAATGATATTAGTAAATTAGCTAAAGTTAATGAAGGTACTAAAAAAGTAATTGATAAGTTTATGCCTGGTGCTTTAACTTTAGTTTTACCTCTTAATGATGATGTAAAGATAATTGGTTGTCAAGATACAGTAGGAATTAGAATTCCAGATAATGAAGATGTTTTAAATTTATTAAAAGGTATTGAAAAGTATATGTTTGTAACTTCGGCCAATCTTTCAAATCATGATTCATTAAGTAATTTTGATGATGTTTATCATGTTTTTAATAATAAAATTGATGGTATTGTCAAAGGTGAAATTAGTAATGGTGAAGCTAGTACTGTTTGTAGTATAGTTGATGATACTATTACTATTTTTAGACAAGGCCCGATTAGTAAAGATGAGATAGAAGGAGCATATTATGAAAAATAAATTAGTTATTGGTTCAGATCATGGTGGATTTGAATACAAGGAAATGATTAAAGAACATTTAGGACAGCATGGTTATGAAGTAGTTGATGTTGGTTGCTATGATAAGTCTAGCGTTGATTATCCAGATATTGCCAAAAAGGTTGCAGATGTTGTTAATAATGAAAAGATAGATGGTATTGTTATTTGTGGAACAGGTATTGGTATTAGTGTTGCCGCAAATAAATGTCATGGTATTAGAGCTACTCTTTGTACTAATGAATATATGGCTAAAATGGCACGCCATCACAATGATAGTAATGTTTTAGCTTTAGGACAAAGAGTTTTGGGAAGTGATTTAGCTCTATCGATTGTCGATACTTGGCTAGTGGAAAAATTTGAAGGTGGTCGCCATGAGAATAGAGTTAATAAGATAATGAAGTTGGAGGAATAAAAAATGTATACGGTATTAGATCATCCATTGATTAAGCATAAATTAACAATTATGCGTAAAAAGGATACAAGCACAAAAGATTTTAGGCAGAATTTAGATGAAATTGCTGGCTTAATGGCTTATGAAATTACTAAAGATATTAAAACAGAAAAGGTTGAAATAGAAACACCGATTTGTAAAACAATTCAAGATAAGATTGCGGAAGATATTATTTTAGTTCCAATATTAAGAGCTGGCCTAGGAATGGTTGATGGTATTAGAAGTTTATTACCAACCGCTAAAATTGGTCATATTGGAGTCTATCGTGATGAGGAAACATTTGAAGCAGTTGAATACTTTAATAAATTACCTGAATCAATTAGTGAAGGTTATGTTATGGTTTTAGATCCAATGTTAGCTACTGGTGTTTCTTCGATAACAGTCATTGATATGATTAAGAAAGCAGGAGCTAAAAAAATTAAATTAGTTTGTTTAGTTGGTGTTATGCAAGGTATTGAAGCTGTTCAAAAAGCGCATCCTGATGTTGATATTGTTTTAGCCGCATTAGATGATCATTTAAATGAAAACAATTATATTGTTCCTGGTTTAGGTGATGCTGGAGATCGATTATTTGGCACAAAATAATAATCATTTAATTATGAAAACCATTGCTAGTATTACTAGTATTGGTGGATATATCGTTGGTTCAATATTAATAGGAATGTATCTTGATGCTAAATATTTTAATCATACCGGTACAGCAGTAATTGTTTGTACTTTAATTGGTATCTTAGGTGCAATCTTAAATATAGTAAAGTTGGTGATACTTACACGTGAGCCTAAATAAAATTAGAATAATAAGTTTAATTATTTGTTTAATAATGATGGTAATTGCTTTTCTTATAATGAAGAGTATTTATTGTTCATTATTTATCCTAGTAGGAACTTTAATAAGTAATTTAAACTTATATATTATTGATCATTTCTTAGATTTTTCATCTAAAAATGCTAAAAAAAAAGCATTAGTAAGTTATATTATTCGTATTGTAATTTATGTTTTAATGTTAAGTTTAGCATATAAGTTTTATGGAATTGTAGGAATGATAAGTTGTTTCGCTGGATATATGTGTCTTAGAATAGCTATTCTAAGCTCAGGAATAAAATTGAAAAGGAGGGGAATAAATGGATAAATGGTTAGCGGCACAATCACAACAAAGCTTAACTTTTATTGGTGTAGCTTTAGTTTTAAGTATCGTTTTTATTTTCTTAGGTATTCATATTAAACATTTAGATCCTTTAAAGAAACCAAGTAAATTTATGATTGTAGTTGATTTTATTTATAACTTTGTAAATAATCTTTACATGGGTATGTTTAGAGGTCATTGTAAGATTATGTTACCTTATGCCACATGCTTACTTATCTTATTATTAACCTGTAATTTTTTACCATTGTTCTTACCACTGGATTCTCCAACAACTGATTATAATATTCCATTATCATTAGTTGTAATTACCTTTGCATTTAAATATGGTTTTGAATTCAAAAATAATGGTATTAAAGAATTTCTTAAAGGATTTACTGAACCTGTTGCGGTTATGTTACCGATGAACCTAATGGACATTGTAGCAAAACCTCTTAGTATGAGCATGCGTTTGTTCGGTAATATTTTATCAGGAACATTAATCTTAATGGTTTTTAATTCAGCTACTGGTTGGGTTCAAAATTTAATAGTTATGACACCACAATCTGATGGTAGCCCAGCATTTAATTTAATTAGTGCATTTTTAGCGGTACCATTCCATGGATTCTTTGATATCTTCTGTGGTGGAATACAAGCATTTGTCTTTACCTTATTAACACTTGTGTTCTCAAGTCTGGAATTAAATTTTGATAAAATGGATAAGAAATTAAAAGAAAAAGAACAAAAAGAAATTGCAAAAGTTTAAACAATAACAAGTAAAGGAGTATATAAGTATGGATATAGTACAAGGATTAGTTGCTATTGGAGCAGGTATCGCAGTAGCTACTGGTATTGGAGCTGGTGTCGGTCAAGGTATTGCTGCTGGTCATGCCGCTGCTGCTGTTGGTCGCAATCCAGAAGCTGAAGGTAAAATCAGAACAATGATGATTATTGGTCAAGCCGTAGCTGAATCATCAGCATTATACGGACTATTAATATCATTAGTTCTAGTATTTACAAAAATGTAATTAAAGGAGTAAACAAATATGGATATAGTACAAGGATTAGTTGCTATTGGAGCTGGTATCGCAGTAGCTACAGGTATAGGAGCTGGTGTTGGTCAAGGTATTGCTGCAGGTTATGCAGCTGGAGCGGTTGGTCGTAATCCAGAAGCTGAAGGTAAAATCAGAACCATGATGATTATTGGTCAAGCCGTAGCTGAATCATCAGCATTATATGGACTATTAATCTCATTGGTTCTAGTATTTACAAAAATGTAATTAAAGGAGTATATAAATATGGATATAGTACAAGGATTAGTTGCTATTGGAGCAGGTATCGCAGTTGCTACTGGTATTGGAGCTGGTGTTGGTCAAGGTATTGCTGCTGGTCATGCTGCTGCTGCGGTTGGTCGCAATCCAGAAGCCGAAGGTAAAATCAGAACAATGATGATTATTGGTCAAGCCGTAGCTGAATCATCAGCATTATATGGACTATTAATCTCATTAGTTCTAGTATTTACAAAAATGTAATTATTTTTCAAAAAAATTTATGTAAAGGAGTGAAAGCGATGCATGTTGAAATAAATCTATTTCCAGATATCTTAAAAATGCTTTCAGTATGGGCCTCAACAGCGGTATTATTTTTCTGTTTTTATAAATTCTTTTGGAAAAGTGTTGTTGCTTATTTTAATAAGCGACAAGATTATATGGCAGAACAAATCGATTCAGCTACCCAAGCTAATAAAAAAGCAATGGAATATGAAAACAAAGCTAATGAACAAATGAAACAAGCTCGTATTGATGCTAAAGGGATTGTTGATAAATCTAAGAATGAAGCTATTCGTGTTCGAGAAGAAATAATTGAAAAAGCTAATGATGATGCTAAACTTAAGCTTAATCAAGCTCAAGAAGAAATTGAACGTGAAAAAGAATTAGCTCAAAAAGGTATTCAAAATGAAATTGTTGATGTCGCAATGTTAGCGGCTGAATCAGTTATTAAAGATAAACTTGATAAAAACAAATCTAAGGAAATTGTTGATGATTTCATTAAGGAGTTGAAATCTTAATGGATGCTATTGCAACTACTTATGCCCAAGCTTTATTTCAATTAAGTTTAGATGATAAAAAAGAAGATCAAATCTTTGATGAAATAAAGTTAATTAATGAATGTTTTAATGAGAATAAAGAAATTCTTAAGATATTTGAAACAAGAGAGTTAAATTTAGAAGATAAAAAAGGAATTTTAGATAATATTTTTAAAGATACAATTAGTCATGATACATTTAATTTTTTAAGATTATTAATTGATAAAAGAAGAATTAATTATATATTAGAAATGTCTAAAGAATTTAAAAGAATGTATTATGAATATAAGAATATTAAAGAAGCTATTATTTATTCGGCAACTGCTTTAGATAAAGATCAAGTAGATGCTATTAAATTAGCTTTAGAAAATAAATATGAATCTAAATTTGTAATAAGCAATGCAATAGATGAATCATTAATTGGTGGCGTTAAAATTATGATTGAAGATATTGTTATTGATGGAAGTATCGCCAATAAATTGAAGAAATTAAAATCTTCAATTATTGCTAAATAGAAAAGAAGGTGATTGTGTGAGTTCAATAAGACCAGAAGAAATTAGTGAACTAATTAAAGAACAAATTAAGCGTTATGATGAAGAAATAGAAACTGCTGAAGTAGGTAGTGTTATCACTGTTGGTGATGGTATTGCTTTGGTTTACGGCTTAGATAATGCAATGGCTGGAGAATTATTAGAATTCCCTGGTGAAATATTTGGTATGGTATTAAACCTTAATGAAGAACATGTTGGTGTTGTTATGATGGGTGATGATACTGATATTAAAGAAGGAGATACTGTTAAAAGAACAGGAAGAGTTGTTGAAGTACCAGTCGGAGATGAAATGGTCGGGCGTGTTGTTAATGCTTTAGGACAACCTATTGATGGTAAAGGTGATATTAAAGCTGAAGCATACCGTCCTATTGAAAAAGTTGCTCCTGGCGTTATGACTAGACAAGAAGTTAATCGTCCATTACAAACAGGGATTAAAGCGATTGACTCAATGATTCCAATTGGACGTGGTCAAAGAGAGTTAATTATCGGAGATCGTCAAACTGGTAAAACAGCTATTGCTGTTGATACTATTATTAATCAAAAAGGTTTAGGAGTTAAATGTATTTATGTCGCAATTGGACAAAAGAATTCTACTGTTGCTCAAATTGCCGAACAATTAAGACAAGTAGGTGCCATGGATTATACCGTAATCGTTAGTGCAACTGCTAGTGAACTTGCTCCTTTACAATATATTGCTCCTTATGCAGGAGTAACTATTGGTGAAGCTTGGATGGATAAAGGTGAAGATGTTTTAATTATTTATGATGATTTATCAAAACATGCGGTTGCTTATCGTACTTTATCTTTATTATTAAGAAGACCTCCAGGTCGTGAAGCTTTCCCAGGAGATGTTTTCTATTTACATAGCCGTCTTCTTGAAAGAGCTTGTTGTTTAAATAAAGAATATGGTGGTGGTTCAATTACGGCATTACCTATTATTGAAACACAAGCTGGTGATATTTCAGCTTATATTCCAACTAATGTAATTTCAATTACTGATGGACAAATATTCTTAATGACTGAATTATTTAACTCTGGTCAAAGACCAGCAGTAGATAGCGGGTTATCAGTTTCACGTGTTGGTTCAACTGCTCAAATTAAAGCAATGAAACAAGTATCAGGTTCTTTAAAACTAGAATTAGCTCAATATACAGAACTTGAAGCTTTCTCACAATTTGGTTCTGATTTAGATGCTGCTACTAAGAATGTCTTAGATCATGGTTCTAAAGTATTAGAAATTTTAAAACAAGATCAATATTCACCAATGAATGTTATTGATCAAGTAATTGTTTTATTTGCTTTACAAAATAGATATTTAGATAAAGTTCCTGTTGAAGAAGTAAAAAGATTTGAAAATGAATTATTATTAAATGTTCATCAAAATTATAAACATATCTTTGAAACTTTAGAAACAGATAAAAAAATTAGTGATTCAACTGAAAATGATATGAAAGAGATGCTTCAAAAATTTACTGATGAATTTATGAAGACGGTAGAATTAGATGGCTAGTCTACAAAATACTAAACGTCGTATTAAATCAGTTGATGCTACTAAGAAAATTACTAAAGCTATGGAATTAGTTTCTAGTGCTAAACTTAGAAAAGCTAAACAAATGTATGAAGAAGAAAATAATGTTAGAGTTTTCTTTGAACATGATTTAGCTCAAGCCGTTTATGAAGTAGCTAAAGAGGCTAATTTATTAGAATATATTGAAGAAAGAGAAGGTAAAACTTTATATATTGTTATTGCTAGTGATATGGGATTATGTGGTGGATATAATTCTAATGTCGCAAAAAAAGCTTTTAATGATGCTAAAAAAGATGATTACTTTATTTTAATTGGTAAGAAAACACAATCTTATTTTAAGTCTAAAGGTTGCAATATTAAAAATGTTTACCTTAATATGTCAAAAGATCCTGATTTTTATGGAGCATATTATGTTACTAAAGAAGCTATTGATATGTTCAATAATAAAGAAATTACAAAAATTAAGTTAGTTTATACTAAATTTATTAATTCAGTATCTTTTGAACCTACTATCTTTAACATTATTCCAGCTAGTAGTCCTTTTGATGATTTAAAAGCACCACTTGATAATGTAACTGAACCTGAATATTTAATTACTCGTTTATTAAGAGATTATATTAATGCTAATATTTATGGAACAATTATTGAATCAAGAGTATGTGAATATGCATCAAGTAGAATGGCTATGGAAAATGCTAATGATAATGCTGATGAATTAAAAGAAAAATTATTATTAGAATATAATAGTGTAAGACAAGCTAACATTACTCAAGAAATTTCTGAGATTGTTGGTGGAGCAGATGCTTTATAGGAAGGAGTATTTGAATGATTGAAAATTATGGAAAAATAGTACAAGTTACTGGTCCTGTTGTTGATATTAGATTTCATCAAGAACATTTACCAAATTTAAACGGTGCTATTGAAATTAAAAGAACAGATGGAAATATTCTTACAGTTGAGGTAGCTCAACACATTGGTGATGATATTGTTAGATGTATTGCAATGGATTCAACTGATGGTTTAGTAAGAGGAATGGAATGTAAAGATTTAGGACATCCCATCAGTGTTCCAGTAGGACAAAAAACATTAGGTAGAATGTTTAATGTATTAGGTAAAGCTATTGATGAAATGGAAGATTTAGATGATGAAAAACATATGCCAATTCATCGACCAGCTCCTTCTTTTGAAGAACAAATGACAGCAGCTGAAATGTTTGAAACTGGAATTAAAGTAGTAGACTTGATTTGCCCTTATGCTCGTGGTGGTAAAATTGGTTTATTTGGTGGTGCAGGTGTTGGTAAAACCGTACTAATTCAAGAATTAATTAATAATATTGCTTCGCAACATGGTGGTATTTCAGTATTTGCCGGTGTTGGTGAAAGAACCAGAGAAGGTAATGACTTATATCATGAAATGAAAGATTCAGGCGTACTCGCTAAAACAGCTTTAGTTTTCGGACAAATGAATGAACCACCAGGAGCTAGAATGCGTGTTGGTTTAACTGGATTAACTATGGCTGAACATTTTAGAGATGAAGAAGGACAAGACGTATTATTGTTCATTGATAATATTTTCCGTTTTACCCAAGCTGGTTCAGAAGTTTCTGCCCTTCTAGGTCGTATGCCTAGTGCTGTTGGATATCAACCAACTTTAGCTACAGAAATGGGACAATTACAAGAACGTATTACTTCTACTAAAAAAGGTTCTATTACTTCAGTACAAGCTATTTATGTACCAGCTGATGATTTAACTGATCCAGCTCCAGCAACAACTTTTGCCCACTTAGATGCTCGTACTGTATTAGATCGTGGTATTGCAGCTTTAGGATTATATCCAGCAGTAGATCCACTTGATTCATCATCTCGTATTCTTGATCCTAAAGTAGTAGGACAAGAACATTATGATGTTGCTCGTGGTGTTCAAGAAATACTACAAAGATTTAAAGAATTGCAAGATATTATCGCTATTCTAGGAATGGATGAATTAAATGAAGAAGATAAATTAGTCGTAGCACGTGCTCGTAAAATTCGTAACTTCTTAACTCAACCATTCCATGTTGCTGAACAATTCGTTGGTATTCCTGGTAAATATGTACCTGTTGAAAAAACAGTACAAGGATTTAAAGAAATATTGGATGGATTACATGATGATATTCCAGAACAAGCTTTCTTATTTGTGGGAACTATTGAAGAAGTTTTAGAAAAAGCTAAAACAATGCAAGAAGAAGAAACAAGGGAGTAGATTGTTATGTTTAAATTAACCGTAGCAGCTCCTGAACAAGTAGATTATGAAGGCAATGTTTCAATATTAAACATTGAAACAATTAATGGGCATATTGGTATCTTAACAGATCATGCACCATTTCTTGATGTCATTGTTCCTTGTGAAATGACTTTCATTGATGAAACAGGTAAACGTCAAGCTATGGCTGTTAGTGGTGGCTATGTCATGGTATGGGCTAATCGTAATGTAACAGTATTAGTTAATGCAGCTGAGTTTGATTATAATATTGATTTTGATAAAGCTATGAAACAAAAGGAACAAGCAGAAAAAGAATTATCTTTAGATGATAAGACAGACTTACTAAAAACAATGCACTTACGTGCTCGTTTAGAAAAAGCAGTTAATCGTATTAATATAATTAACAGCAAGAAAAATTAGAACTTATAAGAATAAAAAGTCATTTATTAAATGGCTTTTTTTTATGTTTAGAAAATAAATATAAATATTACAAACTATTAATAAAATATTGACATTTCATTAAACAATATAATAATATTATAAATAATTAATAATAATTATTAAATTACATTATAGAAATGAAGGTGGTAATATGAAGAAGATATTATCAATATTAGTATTATTTGTTTGTATGTTATCTTATAATATAAAAGCAGATACTATTGATTCGTGGATGCCAGATAAACAACTCCAACAAGAAGTATCTAGACAATTAAATATTAATATAGAAGATATAGTACCAACTGATTTAGAAAATATGGAAAGTATTGTCATATATGGCCCTGTTGCAGTACTAGATAGTGATAATAAACCAATTTTAAATCTTAAAGGCTTAGAATATGCGGCTAATCTTAAACACTTAACTATTGCTGGATATACTGATGAAGACTTTAATAATCTAAATATTAAAGAGTATCTTAGTGATGTTAAATTAACAGATTTATATGCTTATCAATTAGTGCCAGATTGGTATGATAAATTTAATTTCTTATATGAAAATAATCCTGATATACAATTTTATACTGATCCTCATAGCTATTATATGAGTAATATAGTATTAACTTTAGATGAAAATAATTATCATGAATTATTAATACCAATAAATGATTTAAAAGTTAAAGATTTACAAGGAAATACTTTAAGTGATATCTTTAATAGTGAAGAGTACATAAACAATCCTGAAAACATTAGTGTTAATATATATGTAAGTGTTTATGATAGTAATGGTGCACAAATGTTTTATCGTACTACCGCTAGTTATGGCTATGATAAAATATTCTTAGAAAAAGATGGAATCCTATATTTTAAATTATCGTTAAGTGAAGATTATGATTTTAATTTATTTAAAAATAAATCTTGTACTTTATTAGGTAATCATGGTTTAGATACAGTCGATACTTATACAGGTAATTGTGCTGAAAATAATGATTTGAGTGTAACTACAGGCTTTTTTATAACGTATCAATCAAATGACAAGTATTATCATTTAATTTATCAACCTGTTGGTTTAAAACTTTATTTTAAAGAGATTGCTCAACCAGTTATCGTAAGTTATGTAGATATAAATGGTAATAAATTAGCTGAAGATGCAGAAATTAATGGTTATGTTAATGATGCTTACACTACTACAGAAAAAACTTTTAATAGTTTTAATTTATTAAGAGTTGAAGGTAATAAAACAGGTTATTTATCAACTTCTAAACAATATGTTACTTTTGTTTACGAACATGATGTAGTTAATGAAGCAGATAATGTTAATAATAATATCGATAATAATAATAAAATTAATAACAATAATAAAGAAATAAAGAATATAACTTCTTTAGAGAAAGCAGTTCTTCCAATGACAGGAAACAATTTAATATTTATTATAAGTATAATGTTATATACAATAATTATAATAGGTTTTAAATACTATCAAATTAGAAATAAAGACTAACATTAGTTAGTTTTTATTTTATGTTGATAAGGTTAATTTTCAAGTGTATAATGAATTAGTGAGGTGGATAAATAATGCATGAAGAATTAATAAGAAGATTTATCAAAGAAAGATTAAATAAAGATGCTGATATTGTTACTCGTCTAATGGGTGGAATGTCAAATTATACTTATGTAATTGAAATTGAAGGTAAGAAATATACTTTTAGAGTTCCTGGTAAAGGTGCTGAACATTTTACTAATCGAGTGCAAGAAGTTGAAATTATGGATAGTATTGCTAAATATAATTTTTTACCACAACCAATAATTAATGATGTGGCTACTGGTTATAAAGTTGCTCCTTATGTTGAAGGAAAGATTTTAAGTGATATTGAGAATAAACCTTTAGATGCTATTGCGGCTACTTTAAAGAAAGTTCATAGTATTGATAAATTTGCTTATGATTATGAACCACTTAAAAGATTAGAATCTTATGAAAAATTATCTAATGAATTAGATCCTGTTTATTTAGCATTAAAAGATAAATGGTTAGAAATTTATAATACTAAATTAATAAATGTTCCTTTATGTGCTTGTCATGGTGATGCACAAGTAAGTAATTTTGTTTTAGATAAAGAACGTGTTTATTTAATGGATTGGGAATTCTCTGCTAATAATGATCCTATTTATGACATTGCATGTTTTGGAAATGCGAATTTTAATGATGCTTTAGAACTTATTGAAGTTTATTTTGATAATCCTGGTAAAGATGAATATCAACGTTTATATGCTTGGCGTATGTTCCAATGTTTACAATGGCATTGTGTAGCTAAATATAAACATGAAGTTGGTCTAAGTGAAGAGTTAGCTGTTGATTTTGATTATGTTGCTAAACAATATTTAGTTAAAGCTAAAGGGTTCTTCCAAGACTATTTAAACCTAGAAGAAAAAGGTGAATAATTTGAGTAAAAACAATCGTCTTTTAAGAATTGTATTAATTGTTGTTATTATCATGATGATCTATTCAATTGGTAATCAATTTGTGACAACTATTAAAACGAAGATTGATTTAAATAATGCTAAGCAAACTAATCAAAAATTAAAAGATGAATCAACACGTTTAGATAATGAAATAATTAAATTAAAAGATAAGAATTATATTCAAACTTATGTTAGTGGTACTATTTTTTCAACTGAAAAAGGTACTTCTATTTATGTGCTACCGGAGGATAAAACATCAGGTGAATAACTGATGTTTTTAATAATTATGATTGTAGTTGCCGTAAGTGCTGGTATTGATTCAATGGTTTTGTTGGATTATTTATACAAACAAAAGATGGATATAGTTATTGCTCATGTTAACTATCAAAAAAGAGAAGATTCTTATCTTGATGCACAAGTTATTAAAGAATATATTAAAGACAAGAATATAATCTTTGAACAATTAATTGTTAATAAAGATAGTTATACAAAAGATAATTTTCAAGCTCAAGCTCGTAAAATCAGATATGATTTTTTTAAAGAGGTAGCTCTTAAATATCATACTAATGATGTTTATGTGGCACATCATCGAGATGATTTTCTAGAAACTTATATTTTTAAAAAACAACGTGGTGGATTATATGATTATTTTGGTATTAAAGAATTAACTAATTATCAAGGATTAATTATTCATCGTCCTTTACTTAATAAATATCGAGAAGATATTGTACAATATGCATCTTTAAATAATATAGAATATCATGAAGATAGTTCTAATAGTGAGTTAATTTATACGAGAAATAAGAATAGAGCTTATTTAAAAACTTTAAGTATTAAAGAAAAAGAGAAAATGTATCAAGAAGCATGTTCATTAAATGAAAGTATTCTTCAAGAAAAAGAAATAATTAAACCTTATCTTAAAGATAATCCTGATATATTAAAAAGAGATATTTTTAATAAGTGGACTCTAAATAATAAAAGAAGATTTTTATATGAAAAAATAAAAAAAAGAGATATTACTATAAAACAATTAGATGAAATAATTAGAAATATTGAAAAGATAGGTAGTTATGAAATATCTTTTAAAATTAATAATAATGATAAGATAATTTATGTTGCATATGATAAGATTTATTTTTATGATCATGTAATTAAATCTTTTTATTTAATAATTAATAATGTTACTGAATATGATAATTTTATTAATGACTATAAAAGTAATTATGGTATTAGTTTAGAAAAGAAGTTGATTGATTATCCATTTATCATTAGAAATTATCAAGAAAATGATTTTGAAGATTATCATTATTTTAGAAAAAAGATTAAGAAAAAGAAAATTCCTTTTTTTATTAGAGATTATTTACCAGTAATTGAAAAAGATAATGAAATATTATTAATGATAAAAATTTAAATAGGACTAAAAAATAGTCTTATTTTTTATATATAATTTAACTATTTTAGACACAACACATTAAATTAAATATGATATTATAAGCAAGTGTATTTTTAATGAAAAATTACTTATTAATAGTATAATATAACAATAGGAGTGATATCATGCATAATCATGTAAAGAAAGTACTGATTAGTGAAGATGATTTAAAACAAAAAATAAAAGAGCTTGCGAAATTAATTAGTGATGATTATAAAGGTGAAAGAGTTACTTTTGTGGGGTTACTTTCAGGAAGTATTCCTTTTTTAGCCGAATTAATTAAACAAGTTGATTTAGATTGTGAAATAGATTTTATGGATGTTAGTAGTTATCGTGGTACGCAAAGTACTGGTGAAGTAAAAATTTTAAAAGACTTGGCTCGCCCAATATCTAATCGTAATGTTATTATTGTTGAGGATATTGTCGATACTGGCAAGACTTTAAAAGTAGTAAGAAGTATTCTAGAAAATAGAGAACCTAAATCTTTAAAGATAGTTACTTTGTTAGATAAACCGGAAGGAAGAGTAACAGAAGTTTTAGTTGAATATGTAGGATTTAAAATACCTAATGAGTTTGTCATTGGTTTTGGTTTAGACTATGATGAATTGTATCGTAATTTGCCTTATATTGGTGTCTTACGTGAAGAAGTATATATGTAATTAGAGGTGAGTATATGAAAAAAAATAAAAAGGGATTTAATGGCTTTTTAATTATTGGAATAATTGTTTTAGGTTTATTATTATATTCTATGTTTTATTCTGGTAATAAAGTAGAAAAATTAAATTATAATGAACTTATTACAACTTTAAAAACTAAACCTGTTGATGCTATTGAAGTTAGAAATAGTGATGATGTTCTAACAGTTACTGGAACAATTAAATTATCTGGTGATACTAATAGTATGATTACACAACAGAAGTTTAAAGCAACTGCACCTAATGTTGAAGGTCAATATGATGAATTAAAACAAATTGCTCAAGATAAAGGAATTAAAATTACTTTTGCTGGACAAAATGTTAATCTATTAGGAGCTATTCTTGGTTCAATTCTACCTTTATTAATTATGGTTGGACTTTTATTCTTCTTAATGCGCCAACAAACAGGTGGACGTGCAATGGATTATGGAAAGAATAAGGCTCGTTTAGATAAAGGTAAACAAAAGAAAACTTTTGCGGATGTAGCAGGGGTTAAAGAAGAAAAAGAAGAGTTAATGGAATTAGTTGATTATCTAAAAAGACCTGATAAATATCAAGCTATGGGAGCCCGTATTCCTAAGGGTGTCTTATTAGTAGGACCTCCAGGAACTGGGAAAACTTTATTAGCCAGAGCTGTTGCTGGTGAAGCTGGTGTTCCATTCTATACAATCTCAGGTTCTGATTTTGTGGAACTATTTGTTGGTATGGGAGCTAGTAGAGTTAGAGAAATGTTTAAAGAAGCTAAACAAAATGCTCCATGTATTGTCTTTATTGATGAAATTGATGCAGTTGGGCGTCAAAGAGGAGCAGGTGTTGGTGGTGGAAATGATGAACGTGAACAAACATTAAATCAATTATTAGTTGAAATGGATGGATTTAATGATAATTCAGGTATCATTATGATTGCGGCTACCAATAGACCTGATGTTCTAGATCCAGCATTACTCCGTCCTGGCCGTTTTGATCGTCAAATAGAAATTAATGTTCCTGATCGTGAAGGTCGTGTTGAAATATTAAAAGTTCATGCTCGTAATAAAAAATTAGCTGCCGATGTTAAATTAGATTATCTTGCGGAAAGAACTCCTGGTTTTACTGGTGCTGATTTAGAAAATATTTTAAATGAAGCTGCTTTATTAGCGGTAAGAGAAAATCGTAAATTAATTGAAATGGTTGATTTAGATGAAGCTATTGATCGTGTGGTTGGTGGTCCAGCTAAAAAAAGTAAAAAGCATAATGATGAAGAAAGAAAAGTTGTTGCTTTTCATGAATCAGGACATGCGGTTATCGGTCTAGTTTTAGATGATGCGGAAGTTGTTCAAAAAGTTACTATTATTCCTCGTGGTAAAGCGGGAGGATATGTCTTGATGACTCCTAAAGAGGAACGTAATTTAATGACTAAAAAACAATTAATGGCTCGTATTTCTGGATTATTAGCTGGTCGTTGTGCTGAAGAGATTAAATTTGATGATATTTCAACAGGAGCTCAAAATGATATTGAAAGAGCTACTAAAATTGCTCGTGCTATGGTTACTCAATTTGGTATGTCAGAACTTGGTACTATTCAATATGAACAACCAGAAGGAAGTGTTTTCTTAGGTAGAGATTTTAATTCTCGTAAAAACTTCTCTGATACTGTCGCTTTTGAAATAGATCAAGCTGTTAAAAATATTATTGATGCTGCATATCAAAAAACTAAAGCTATTCTTATTGAGAATTCGTCTTTACATGATTTAATAGCTAATACTTTACTCAAAAAAGAAGTATTAACTGCTGAAGAAATTGAATCTTTATATGAACATGGTATGCTTCCAGATGAATGGGAAGCTAAACAGGAAGCTGAAGCTAGTACTGAAGAAGAATCTGAAAAAGATGATAAAGTAGTAGATGCAGAATTTGTAGATACTACAAATAATGAAGAAAATAAAGAAGATAAAAATTAAATAATTAAAACGCCTTTATGGCGTTTTAAAATGAAGGGGAGAATATTGATTATGAGAGGAATATATACTGAAGCTACTGATATTAGAAGAAGAGTTTTTAAGGAAGTTGCCAAACTTGCTTATGAAGAAACTGATTATTCTAAAATAGAGGAATTACCTTATAAAATTATACCAGGTGAAATAGCTAGTTTTAGAGAATCTATTTTTCTAGAAAGAGCTATTGTTGGTGAAAGATTAAGATTAGCTATTGGGCTTCCAGTAAGAGACTACACCGAATATGCACCTGTTTCAGATAAAATAAATGATAGTGCAATTGAAAGAAAATATTATGATCCACCACTTATTAATATTATTAAATTTGCATGTAATAGTTGTCCTGATAATGTGGTGAAAGTTACAAGTGCATGTCAAAGATGTTTAGCTCATCCTTGTCATGAGGTATGTCCAGTTAATGCTATTTCTTTTAAGAAAGGTCGTTCAGTAATCGATCAAGATAAATGTGTTAAATGTGGTTTATGTATTAAAGCTTGTCCTTATGATGCTATTTTAAGAATGAAAAGACCATGTGCTGAAGCCTGTGGTGTTCATGCAATTAGTAGTGATGAATTAGGACGTGCTGAAATTGATTATGATAAATGTGTTTCTTGTGGCATGTGTTTAGTAAATTGTCCTTTTAGTGCTATTGCGGATAAAGGCCAAATTTTTCAAACAGTATTAGCTTTAAAAGATCAAACTAATGAAGTATATGCGGCAGTTGCTCCTGCTTTTGTAGGACAATTTGGTCCTAAAGTAAGTGTTGAAAAACTGAATGCAGCTTTTAAAAAACTAGGATTTGCGGGTGTTGTCGAGGTCGCAATTGGTGCTGATTTATGTACTATTGAAGAAGCA
>JAISTP010000002.1 GCA_031272545.1 Bacilli bacterium
TTTTTAGTTCCATTACTTGGCATATAACTTGGAATAGTATTAGGTTGATAAGTTTCCATAGCTTCTAATCTTAATAAAGCATCTTGGTATTCACTCATTTTTTAATAATAAAAATGAAATTAAGATCATTCATAAGAAAGAAATTATATCCTACTCAAACATCTATAAATAATTATATCCCAGAAACTAAACCTATTCATCCAGTTTTACCTAAGATAGATCCTTTATTTGACCCATTGAAAGATGAACCACCTAATCCTATACAACCTGATGAAGAAAAGGAAAATAAACCTATTGTATTATTACCTGTTGTAAATCAATTAATGGCTAATGTTTTAGAAAAGAATGAGAATGATCTTAGTGTTGAAAAAATAGAACCATTTAGTGATGAACTTCAATTAGGTAAAAATGGGGTTATATTATTTATAGCAAGACAAGGTAAAGGTAAAAGTTATAAAATTATGCAATTGATCTTATATACTGATATGATTGCTGGTAATAAACCTTATTTTAATAATATATTATTTAGTTCAACGAGTGATCAAAATGATAAGACAGTTGATGCTTTTAAAAAAGTTGTAAAAACTAAAATTGAATATGTTCCTCATGATGAAATATTAGAAAGATTAGAAAAACATATTAAACATAAGAAAAAATTAAATGCTTTATGGACATATATTCATAGTAAAAATACAATAGTCACAAAAGTAATGAAAAGATTAGCTATTAAACATAAATTATTTGATCAACAAAGAACAATGAATTATATTAAACATAAGATGATGAGATATGGTTATCCTCAATATCCTACTTTATCATTAGTGATCTTAGATGATTTTTTAGGTAGTCCTTATTTAGAACGTAAAGAACATCCTTTTGTAAGATTAATAACTAAATGTAGGCATTATCAAATTACTTTGGTAGTTGCTCAACAAAGTGTAAAAGGTATAGGTAAAACAGCTCGTCGAATGGCAAGTGATTGTGTAATTTGGTCAGGTTTTGGTATGGATGATTTTATTGATATATGTAAAGAAATGAGTTGTGCTAATGTAAATCCTAAGGATCTTTATAAGATTTATCGTGATTTAAGTGGTCATAGTAATTTACAAATACATAATCATAATAATACAATTGAAATTGAAGATGTTCCTTAAAAGTGAATTTTTTTCTCAAAATAAATGACAAAACGACTTAGTATGAAAGAACGTCAAAGGATCATTGAGGCATTTAAAAGTAAAAAACCTGATCCTAATTATGATGTTTTTGAAAGTAAGAAAACACCAGGTAGATATACTATAAGACGTAAAGAAGAAGAACCAGTAGAGCGAGCTATTAATAAAAATAATCCTAAAATAGATAATAATGTTATTAATGATGAATTACAAGAAAATGATGAAGTATATGAAGAACCTATTAATAATAATGTAGAACTTATGAATGATCCAGAATATAATCCATTTGCTGATAGTCGTTTATATTATCCATCTAATAAAGTAAAAAAGAATGAATTGTTTATACAAATGCAAATGCAGATCAATGATTTACTCAATCAAAATATGAAAATGGCTATGAGAAATCATAAAAATTTAGCTAAGCAAAATAAGAAAACAGCAGAGAAAACAAATGCAACTTATAAAACATTATATAAATTAGCAAATGAATTGCCTGAGATAAAAGAAGAACCTGAGATTAAAGTGATTGATACTCCTCCTTTAAATAATACTCCTCCTGAACCATTAAATAATACTCCTCCACCTATTCCTACACCAATAAATAATACATCAATAAATAATACTTTATTACAACCTAATACTCCACAACCTAATTCAATATTACCACCAACAACATTTTTGAAAAGAACATTTACGTAAGAAAAGTATTTGAACAAATATGATATTGTTCTAATTCTTTAAAATCATCATCATTTTCAATTGCTTTAAAAGGTTCATTAACATATGTGATAGTTTCATCAACAATTATTTTTTTACCAGTTAATTCTTCAAGTGTTTCTTTATGTAATATGAAATCTTTATAATGATTATAAGCCCATAAAGCTTCAATTAAAATTTGAAATTGTGGTTCTGTTAGATCTTGTGGGGTTGATGGTGTAAATGATGGTGTTATGAATTTTTGATCTGGGGTTGTTATTGCTCTATTCATATCTTCTTTTCATTAGAATAAACATTTTGAGATTGAATTATATTTTGTGGTGGAGCTGGACTTAAATTAGGAGGATTTGTTGGTGGAATAACAGTTTCAACCATATTTCTCTTTTTAGGATGATCCATTATAATTCTTGAAAAACGATTATTAAAGGTTTTAGCATTATAATTATATGAAGAAGTTAATCGACCACTCATATTTTATTAAAAAAAGTGAAATGAAATTTTTTTATTTTTTTACCTAAATAGATGTCAAGTGCAACTACATCTACTAAACGGATCAGTAAAAATAAACGTTTAGTATTAATTAAAATGTGGAATGATGGTAAAGAAGATGAAGTTAAAAAAGAAGGTTATCATGTTATTATTACTAAATCTGGTTTAACTTATCTACGTAAATTAAAAGATGATCAAGAAAAGAAAAAGAAAGAAGAACCTATTAAGAAAGAAGAAACTAAGAAAGAAGAAACTAAGAAAGAACCTAAAAAAAGAACTAAAAAAGTTAAAAAGGAAGAAGAAGAAATACCAGAGGATCCTGAATGGTTATATGTGCCAACAACTCCTCAACCAAAAATAAAGAAAGGTCCTAAAACTCATTCAATTAAAGAGATCATTGCTATGAATGATGGAACAGAAAAAGAAAATAAATTATAAGTGAGTCGAAGCCGAACCGAGCGAATAGCGAGTTGATAAATTTTTTATTTTATATTATATTTTCGTTGTCGCTAACGCTCCACTCACTTCGTTCATATGTCAGCTGTTGAACCAATTATAATTTATAAAATACCTGTGAAAGCATCTAAATTAATGCTTCCTTCTACATTGACTGGAATATCATTATTACCACCGAGGAATGAATATAAGATCCCAAAGCCAGACAAAGAAGTAATTAAAGAACAAAAGAGAAGAAATAAATTATAAAAAATTTTTTATTATTTTTCTATCTAAAATGTTCTCTTTATTGATTTGTTTAGGAAGAAGTGAGGCTAATGCATTATATCTTGTTAATGAAGACAAAGATACTGTTTTAGGTTATTTTGATAAATTCCCAGGATCAGCAAATTGGTTTGGTGCAACTGATTATTATTGTATTGAACCTTATTTAATTCGTGATTCATCAACAGAATCATTTCATATTCATTGTATGGCATCAGCAACTGTTCAACCAAAATATGCTACTGAAAGTAATCTTGGAGCTTTGAGCGAACAATTACAAACTAATATAACTAATATTGAAGGAAGAATATTAGGAGATGCTTTAATGACTAATACTAAGATCAATAATTTACTTAAACCAAATGCTATTCCTGTAAAAGAATATGATGAAATTAAAACTATTTCTTCAATTGCTATTACTGGATTAGTTTTTGCATTATTACATTTTATATTACATATTATAGTAATGTGTATTCAAAGATCAGGTAATAATGATAGTGAGCCACAAGCTGATGCAAATTATGCTTAAAATTAATTGTTTAGTCAATTGGTTTATATAATCTTTCTGTTATCTCTTTAACAATCTCCTTAGCAATCTTATCAGGTTCATCTTCTTCCTCAATAGGAACATCAAGCTCTATCCATAGAGTATAAGTAGGTCTGCCATTTCTTCCAGGATATACTGGGACACGTGTAATCTTCATAATCATTGCTTTATCAAATCGTGCATGAGGAAGATATTCACTCATTGAAAAAAATGAACTGACCAATATATTTATTTTTATTCAAAATGGAACAATTATTAGATCAAGGTTATAATCTAC
>JAISTP010000048.1 GCA_031272545.1 Bacilli bacterium
TACTTTTTATCATTTTTGATTTTAACATGTTGAGCATAAACTAAACTTGAGCTCATCATCTTATCAATACTTTCTACTTCACCAGAGACACTTGCATAAATAGGAACATAAAAATGATCGTTTCTAAATGCTATTAAATCACCAATATCAACATGATCACCAGGATTGACAACTACTTCAAAACTAGTTGAATTCATATTTAATAATGGTAAATAAATATATTCAAAATCTTGAAATTTTAAAGGTAGCGTACTATCAGTTAGATTTTTATGACCATCAAGATGTATTCTACCTTTACCACTAAATATCATAACTTACACCTCTTTTTCTTTAAATTATCAATAAATAAAGCCTCTATGAAGAAGCTTTATTTATTATTTACTATAAATTTAATAGATTTTAAATATTTTTCTTCATAAATATTTTCTCTAAAAATTATATTATTATTCTTGTACTGCTTTCTTTTTATTTCTAAATATAGCATATAGAATAAATAATAAGATAAACCATACTGGTGTAAAGATTACACCTACTCTTGTTTCAGGAATGAATGCCATAATAACAAGAACTAGAAAACAGAATATTATACAAATATAATTAGCTATTGGGAAGAAAGGCATCTTATAAACTGATTTTTCTGCCAAAGCAGGATTTTTCTTTTTATATGCAATATGAGCGCATAGAATTGTAAGCCATACAAATAAGAAGCAAACAGTAGAAACTGAACTAATCATTTCAAATACAGTAGCGGCAACTGGAATAAAGTAATTTAATAAAACCCCAGCAGCTGCAAGAATTAATGTAAGAGTTAAAGCTCTAGCAGGAACTTGATTTTTACTTAATTTATAGAACCAATTAGGAGCATCTTTATTTTCAGCCATTGAATACATCATACGAGAAGTTGAGAAGATAGCTGTATTACAAGCAGATGCAGCAGATGTTAATACAACCGCATTAATTATGGTTGCAGCAGCAGTAATACCAGCAGCTTTAAATACCATAACAAATGGAGATTGAGTTGGATCAACAATATTCCATGGATAGATACACATAATTACAAATAATGCTCCAATATAGAAAATTGCGATTCTGATAGGTACATTGTTAATAGCTTTTGGCAAGTTCTTTTCAGGATCTTTTGTTTCAGCAGCAGTTAATCCTAACATTTCCATTCCAGCAAAAGCAAAGGCAACCATTTGGAATGATAAGAAGAATCCACCTGCACCTTTAGGGAAGAATCCACCATTGGAAACTAGATGAGAAAAGCTAGCTGTTACTGTTTCACCACTTAAAGCCTGTTGGGCAGCTTCCGCACTATCTGGAGCTGTATAAATATAATTAAATCCAGTAAATACCAAAATTAATCCAACAACAATTAAAGCAATAATAGCTATAATCTTAATTAAAGCAAACCAGAATTCAAATTCACCAAACATTTTTACAGTGATTAGATTAGATATCCATAGTAACAATAAGATAATTAATCCTGGTACATAGGTTGGTACACTAGGTATCCATAACTGAATGTACAATCCACAAACAGTACAGTCCGCAATAACGATTGATACCCAACATAACCAATAGGTCCAACCTACTAGGAAAGCCCATCGTTCTCCTAAATATTCTTTTGTAAAATCGACAAAAGTCTTATACTTTGAATTAGATAATAAAATATCTCCCAAAGCACGCATAATAAGGAATAAAATACATCCTATTAATAAATAAGCTAATAAAATTGATGGTCCAGCTTTATGAATTGTTGTTCCTGAACCCATAAATAGTCCTGTTCCAATAGCTCCCCCAATAGCGATTAATTGAAGGTGACGATTGGAAAGTCCACGTTGTAATTCTTGTGTTTCAGCACTCATGATTATTACGTCCTTTCATATAAACTAAAATCATTTTAGTGCTATTAATAAATGTTATCAACACATTTTAAACAAATCTCTTTTTTTTAACAATTCATTCTCTTCCTGTTACAATTTAATATAATGTTTGTTAACAATTTTAACATTATTATTATGTAATCAATAAATTAAAAATATTTCTAATAGAAAAAAGAGCTTGTTATAAGCTCTTTTTTCTAGGATTTTAAATATGAAAAAATTTCAGTCAATTTTTAAATCAAATTAATTATAAAAGTAGATCCATCTTCTCTGTTATCTACACTTATATGGTAACCTAGTAGTTCAATAATTTGTTTTGTAAAAGTCAAACCTAAGCCACTACCACCACTTTGACGAGATCGAGAATTATCAACACGATAGAATGGATTAAAGATATTATCTAATTCTTCACTATCAATACCTATTCCATAGTCAATAATACTAATCTTATCATCTTCTATTAATACTTCTATTTTATTACTATCACCATGATATTTAATAGCATTATCAATTAGATTAGTTAATGCTATTTTCAATAAGTGATAGTCATTATTTATAACTTTATCATTAATAATTTTTAATTTAAGTTTATTTTCTTTTAATAATAAATCTAATTCATTTTTTATTTCAGTAACTAATTTTTTTATAGAAAACTCACTCTTTATAATATTACTATTATCATTCAATCTTATTAAAGTCTCTACTAATTCTATAAGCCGATTATTTTGATTATCCATTAAATTTAGTAATTCTTGATATTCTTTAATAGTATGTTTTTTTTCTAGATCAAAAACTTGTTTATTTGTTTTAATAATACTTAGAGGTGTTTTAAATTCATGAGCTAAGTTATTAGAAAATAACTTTTGATTTTCAAATACTCGATTAATTCTTTTTAATAATGAATTAAAAGCATTTTGAATACCATTAATTTCTAAACAATTAGCATTAATATTTAATTCTTCATTTAAGACTTTTTCATCATAATTACTAACTTTCTTTTCAAAATCATGTAATGGTTTTAAAACATGAGCTAAGAAAGCAGATAAGAATAAACAACCAATAATACATACTAAAGCAATAATCACTATTAATTGAACAATGAAGTTTTGACGATGTTTATCAAACATTCCTTGCATATTGACATTAGTATCACCTGGATTAAAGAACATATCATGAATTGGTCTAAAAGCTTGGCGATCAGCACTATTTAAAGTTAATAAAACAAAGACAATACTTATCAATAAAACAATAATAATCATTACTATAATGATCTTTGTTTTTAAAGAAATATTATTCCACTTCCTCAACATAATAACCACAACCCCTCTTAGTTTTTATAATATCAGGATTATGTAGTTTTTCTCTTATATTTTTAATATGTACTCTTACTAAACTAGTACTATTAGTTTCTTTGGTCCATAAATTATCAATAATAGCTTCATCAGTAAACATAATTCCTTTATTTCTAATTAAAAAACTTAATATTTCATGTTCTGATTTAGTTAATTTAATAATATTATTGTTTTCATCATATAATAAATTATGTTTAGTATCTAATGATACTTTATTTACTTTAATAATTGGTTTTTTAATAACATCTTGATATCTTAATAAAGCATTGACACGAGCTTCTAATTCTTTAAAATCAAATGGTTTTGCTAAATAATCATTAGCACCTAAATCAAGTCCAACTACTTTATCATCGATATTAATACGAGCTGATAATATTAATATTGGAATATCCTGACTATCATTTCTAATAGTCTCTAAAACATCTAAACCATCTACTTTAGGAAGATTTAAATCCAAAATTATTAAATCATATCTATTTTCAAAATATTTATCAATAGCATCTTGACCATCATAAACACAATCAACTTTGTATTTAAATATATTATTTTTTAATAATCCTTTCGCAATAGCATTGGCTAAATCTAATTCATCTTCTACTAATAAAATTCTCATATTAACACCCTCCTAATCTAATACTAAATTATAATCTTGTAAATGATAAACATAATCACATTTATTAGCTATATCTTTTTGATGAGTAACAATAATAACTAACTTATTTTCATTATGCGATAATTCTTTTAATTCTTCAATTATTTTCATAGCAGTTACTTCATCTACACTAGCTGTTGGTTCATCTGCTAAAATAATATCTGTTTTAGATAGTAATGATCTAATAATAGCAACTCTTTGTTGTTGCCCCCCACTTAAAATACTAGGATAACTATTTAAATTTAAATTATCTAATTTAAATTGTGTTAAATATTCATTAAATAATGCTTCATCAAAAGCTTTATTTTTAATTAAACAACCTTGTTTAATATTATCTTTAATATTTAAGTAATTTAGTAAATTATTATCTTGAAAAATAATACTAACTCTATTTTTACGATAATCTTGTAATTTATTTTTATCAATTACTTGATCTTGATAAATAATTTCTCCTTTATAAGAATCATCTAATCCAGCAATAATATTTAGTAAAGTAGTTTTTCCACTACCACTTACTCCTTGAATAGCATAAGTTTTGTTTTCTTCAAACTCAATATTTAATTTATCAAATATTTCAACATTATTTTGATAACTAAATGAGATATCTTTTAACTTTAACATTTTTATTCCCCCTATTCTTTAATAATAGCACGACTACTTTTTCTAAGCATTAAAGCAGCTACTATCGCAATGATTAATACAATAATTACAACAATAGATAATAAGTTAAGAAGAATTGTACCAATTGAATAAACAACTTTAACACTGATAGCTGTTGTAGATATATCACTACTATTAACACCTGGCATTCCGCTTATCATACCACGACCACCCATTTTATTAGCACCTTCATTAATAGTATTAAAGATACTATTATTTAATAAGTGATTAATTAAACTATTATCAATTACAAAATTAACTAATAAAGCTAAGATGAAAGCACATACTAAGATAAGAATAGTTTCAAAAATTAATTGCATGATAATATTACTTTTTCTTTCACTCAATGCTTTTAATACACCTATTTCATAAGATCTTTCTCTAATAGTTATTACTAATACGATTAAGATTATTACACTTGTAATACTTATTGCGACAACTTTAAATACTCCTAAAGCACTATTTATTTGTTGTAAAGGAACAATTGTTTGTTGGTATGTTGAATCATTTACGGTAAATGAAACGCTATCTGAACTAGCACCAGTTATTTTTAAATAAGCTGCTTTAAACTTACTTAAATCATCTAAGCTTTTAATATAATAAGTATATTCATTTCTAGTAGAAGCATTAAAGGCACTAGCTAAATCATAGGTACTATAAATAGTATTTTGTGGTAACATACGCATTTGATATTCACTTTGATCACTATCATAATCATAAATACCAACTATTTTAACTGTTTTAGTAATACCGTTTACTTTAACAGTAAATGTATCATTTAATTTCTTACTATTAGCATCAGCTAAATCTTTACTAATCATTACTTCATCACTTTTAGTAGGTAAAGTACCTGATGACATAGTTAGAGTACTAACAGTATCATTTAAACTTAAATTAGAACTAGCTGTAATTCTTAAACCATTCATACTAGCAAAGTTTTTATCCTTACTAGGAGCACTACTATCACTTGAACTACTAGCACTGCTACTACTATCATCACTACTTGAAGTACTGCTATCATCACTAATAGTGAGTGCAGTTAATGATGAAGAACTAACAGTTAAATCAGTACTAGTGGTAATATCACTAACATATGATAATTTCTTGATTTCATTAATTTGTGTTGTTGTAATAGTATTTTGACTACTATCAGTATTAAATTCAAAACCTTTACGCATACCATTACTTCTTATACTTATGGCAATTCCATTTTTATTATCAATTGAGCTAGTATAATTATTAATAGTACTTTTTACTACTCCTGAGAATATTACAATGAATGTTGTAATAATAAATAATAATAAAAACATAATTGTTTTAACTTTCTTATATTTTAAATAACATAAACTTCGATAAATAACATTTTTCATTTCAACCACCTCTGTGCATAAGTTTATATTATTAACGTTAGATTAATGTTAAGAAATAAAAAACGAATAATTAAATTCGTTTTTTAATTTATTATATAATTCTAGAATGATTCACCCATTTTTAAATTGAATACTTCAGCTGGTTGTAAACGACAAACTTTATTACAATCACCTTTATTAGAATATCCTAAACCAAACCAATAATCTTTATTCTTTTTAAATTCATCAACTACTACTTTAATATCATCAGTATTATGACGAAAAACTTCGACATGAAGATGAGGTCCTGTACTATTACCAGTATTACCAGTATAAGCAATAACATCACCTTGACTAAATTCAGATACATTAGTAAAGGCACTTAAATGAGCAAATAACAATGTATAAACATAATTACCTACTTTTACTGCAACAATAATGTGATTACCATAACCATTTGCGCCACTTGATTTAGATAGAACCACTCCATTAGCTGGCGCAATTACATTAGTTCCTACTTTAGTTGCTAGATCAATTCCAGGATGCCATCCACCACCAGGATAATACCAAGTACTAGCAGTTACAATAGCATGTTTTAATGGTATATTTAATGTTTTACTAGCAGTTATTTTATCAAAATCAATACTATCTAAAGCAGCATTTATTTCGCCAGTTCCACCACTATTAGTACCAGTATATAAAGCTTGTTCTTTACGATAAAAATCCGCAATTAATTTTTCTTGTTTAGCTTTAGTTTGTTTTAAGGTAGTTAATTCACCTTTAATTTGAATTTGATTATTTTCTAAATCTCTAGTAGTTTTTTCTAATTCATAGATAGTTTCAATATTATCTTTATTCATAGCTGAAATACCATCTATTTTAGTCATTAAATCATCTAAATTAGTACTTGACATAATAATATCAATAACTTGATTTTCATCACCATAATATTGCATTGTACCTAAACGATTAACTACTTCTTTTTCTAAAGAAACTAATTTATTTTTATTACTTTTTAATTGTTTAGTTATTTTAGTATATTGAGCTTCTTTTTTTTCAATTAATTCTCTATTTTTATTAATTAATACTGTTAATTGTTGCGCATCTAAACTACTATCTTTAACTGATTCTTTTTGTTGGGTAGTGCCATCTTTTAAACCTTTTTTATACTCTTCAAAATCATTACAGGCTTGTTCATTTAATAAATAACCTGATTTAATTGAACATATTTTATCATAGTACTTATACTCTTTTTTATAATTAATTTCGGCATTAACTGATATTGTTAAAACAAAAAGAACGATTAAACTTAAACTTAAATATTTTATTCTTCTCATAATATCACCTCAATATTGCATGACTTATTATAGCATAAATTATTAATAGTAGAATAATAATCACATTATTGTACATAATTAATAGAACATATAAATCTCTTAATAATAATTAAAAAATAAATAAAACTATTAATACAAATCCTACTACTAAACGATATAAAGCAAAAATACGCATTGGTCTTTTTTGAAGATAATTCATAAATTTTTCAATTACAAAGTAAGCTACAATAAAAGCTACTATTAAACCAATTACAATATAAAATATTTGTGTAGAAGATAAGATACCATCATATTTTAGTATTTTATATAATGAACCTAAAAACATTGTTGGAATAGCTAAAAAGAAAGAAAATTCAGCTGCAACTACTGTTGAAAATCCCATTATCCAACCACCAATAATTGAAGCTGCTGAACGAGAAAAACCAGGGAATAGAATAGCTAAGCATTGAAATGCACCAACAATAAATGCTTGTTTATAAGAAATATTATCTACATCAGTAACAGTCGCATTCTTGCGAAAGCGATGTTCACAATAAAGCATAAAAATAGCTCCAATAATTAAAGCAAAAGCTACAGTGATAATGCTCATAAACTTATCTTCAATAACATCATCAAATAAAACACCAATAATACCAGCAGGAACTATCGCAATAAATATCTTTGTCCAAAAATTAAAACCTACTTTACCTGGTTTTAAATTAGTTATTTTTAAAGTATTCATTAATCGTTTTCGATACAATACTACTACTGCCATGATAGCTCCCATTTGAATAACAATTAAATATAATTTAAGAAAGTGAGTACTTTCCATCTTTAATAAATCACTTACAATAATCATATGCCCTGTGGAAGAAATAGGTAAAAATTCCGTAAATCCTTCAACAATAGCCACTATTATTAATTTTATTAATTCCATCTAATTCTCCTTTACATTTGTCTTTTTTATATGTTATTAACTATTAGTAACATAATCACATTTTTCATTACGTATTTTGTGATTACAATCACATTTTTCGTTAGGTATTTTGTGATTACTATCACGTTTTAAGTACTTAAGCGTCATTCTACTAATGAAAAGTCAATATTTCCTTGTTTGATATCAACTTTAACAACTTCAATTACTACTTTATCACCTAGAGCATATATTTTATTTGTTTGCATACCTCTTAAACAATGATAATTACTATCATAATTATAGTTTTGATCTTTTAAAGTAGATATATGAACTAATCCTTCAATAGTATTATCTAATTGCACAAAGAATCCAAAACTAGTAACAGATGATATTATACCAT
>JAISTP010000040.1 GCA_031272545.1 Bacilli bacterium
CTAAAGTTAGTGATATTATGCCTTTAATTGGTGGTTATAAAGATCAAGTTAAAGATAATTCAGCACGTTTAGTATCAGGTGGACCAATGATGGGTAAAGCTTTAGTAACTGATGAAATAACTTTAAACTCATATAATAATGCCATTACATTCTTAAATGATGTTGAATTACATGAATTACCTTGTTTAAGATGTTCTCGTTGTGTTGATTATTGTCCATCAGGATTACAACCTGTTGCTATAAAAAATGCGGAAATTGCACAAGATATTGAATTATTAAAGAAATTAAAAGCGGATACTTGTGTATCTTGTGGTTTATGTTCATATATTTGTCCTAGTCGTATTCAAGTTACTGATTATACAGCTAAGGGTAAAGATCGTGTCTTAAAAGCAAGTAAATAGGAGGAATTAATAAGATGAAATTTAAATATACTTTATCCCCAAATTATCATGCGAAATCTAGCACGCATAGAATAATGTATGATGTATTATTTGCTTTATTATTTGTATCTGTTTGTGCTATTGTCTTACAATTTTATTTATATGGTATTATTGGTGCGATTAAAGCAATTTTAATTATGGCAATATGTGTTATTACTTGTAATTTAGTTGATTTTATATGGTTAAAAGTTCATAAAGTTGCTAATAAAGAAGTCTTTAATGGTATACAAACTAATGTACCTATTATAACTGGTTTAATTTTAGCTTTAACATTACCTATTGGTGATTTAGATACTTATACTATTTATTATGTAGCTTTTATTGGTAGTGTTGTAGCTGAATTATTTGGGAAAATGATTTATGGTGGTTTTGGTTATAATATTTTTAATCCAGCTGGTGTCGGTCGTGCTTTTGTTTTAGTAGCCTTTGGTAAATTATTAGTTATTCCTACTATTGATGGTTTAGGAAGTTCATCTCCATTAACAGCTTTACAAGGAGCTGAAGGTATTCAAGGTGCTTTAAGTACTTTTAATAACTATACATCGTTAATTTTTGGTGTTCATCAAGGGGCTTTAGGAGAAACAGTAATTGCTTCTTTAATAATTGCAGCTATTTATTTAATTATTAGAAATGTAATTGATTGGGTTATTCCAGTATTTTCTATTGTAACTGTTGCTTTATGTGCTTTAGTTTATCAATTAGTTGGTGGTTCTTTTGATATTAATTTTATTTTAATTCATGTCTTAAGTGGTGGATTAATCTTTGGAGCTGTCTTTATGATGACTGATCCGGTTACTAATCCTGTTAATCGTCAAGGTAAAATGATTATAGCAATAATTTTTGGTTTATTAACTTTCTTAATTAGATCAAAAGCTAGTTTACCAGAAGGTGTTGTTTTTGCGATATTAATTTGTAATATGTTAGTACCTATGATTGATCGTTTTACTGCTAATGTAACAGATGAACATGTTAATAAAAAAGTTTTATCAGTAGCAATTGTTTTAATTGTTGCTTTAGTTGTTAGCGCTTTGTTTTATTTTGTAGCTTAGGAGGTTAATTAATATGTCTAAAATTGTTAAATTAGCTATCTTTTTAGGAATTATTTGTTTAATTTCATCGGCTGCTTTGTATTATACTAATACTGTTACAGCACCGATAATTTCAGAAAATAAAAGAATAGCTACTGAAAAATTATTAAAAGAAATTGACCCTAATGCTTCTAAATTTGAAAGTAAAGAAGTTAATAAAGGTAGTATTGTTAATGAATATGATGCTGAAGAAAATGGAAAAGTTACTTTAAAAATATATGAAGTTTCTACATATGGGTTTCAATCTCAAATTACTATTTTAATTGCTATTGATACAACTAATAATCAATTCAAAGGTTTTAAAGTTATTGAGCAAGCTGAAACTTCTGGATATGGAACTCAAATTACTGAAGATAATGATTATACAAAGCAATTTAATACTAAAAAAATTAGTGATCAAATTGATGTTATTTCTGGTTCAAGTGTAACAACTAGTGCTTTAAATAAAGCTATTGAAGAAGCTGTTACATATTATAATGAAAATAAATAGGGGGAATTATTATGAAAAAAGAAAATGAATTATTTAAAATATTCTCTGCTGGTATTTTTAAAGAAAATCCTATTTTTGTTTTATTCTTAGGGATGTGTCCGACCCTTGGGGTAACTACTTCAGTTATTAATGGTATTGGTATGGGAATCGGTGTTATTTTTGTTTTACTACTTTCTAATATTATTATTTCTTTAATAAGAAATATTGTTATGGATGAAATTAGAATTCCTGTTTTTATTGTTATAATTGCTTCATTAGTTACTTTATTACAAATGTTTATGCAAGCATACACTCTTGATTTATATAATTCAATGAAAGTATTTATTCCTTTAATTACCGTTAATTGTATTATTTTAGGTCGTGCCGAAGCATTTGCATCTAAAAATGGTGTTGGTAAATCAATTATTGATGCTCTAGGTATGGGAATTGGTTTTATGTTAAGCTTAGTAATCGTATCTTTCTTTAGAGAATTATTAGGTACTGGAGCTATTATGGGTATTCAAATTTTCCCTGCAGAGTTTGCTATTCCTATCTTTACTAGTGCAGTTGGTGCTTTCTTAACTTTGGGTTTTCTTGCAGGTATTGCCATGCTTATATCTAATAAAAGAAAAGATAAAGAAGA
>JAISTP010000024.1 GCA_031272545.1 Bacilli bacterium
AAGATAATCATTATTGATTATCTTTTTTTTATGTTAGAATAAAATAGAGGTGTCTTTATGAAAAAATACATTAATTATTATATATTATTTGTCGAACTTAGAACAAAAAGTGCTAGTGTTTTTCCTTTTTTAGGAGGATTTCTTTATTATGTCGTATATCTAGCTAATTCAAATGGTGGTATTCATTGGTTAAATCTATTTGTTTTAGTTATTGTTATTCATATGATTGATGTTGCTACAACTGCACTAAATCATTATTTATCATTTGATCAAGAAAAGGAAGCTCCATCTTCTTATCAACTTCATATACTAGATTTAATGAAAGAATTAAAGATAAGTATGAAAACAAATCGTAATATTCTTATTATTATGTATTCAATTGCCTTTGTTTTTTCCATAATCTTATTCTTTATAACAAATATTGGTGTCATATTGTTAGGATTATTATGTGCTGCAGTTGGCTTTTTCTATTCATTTGGTCCTAAACCGATAGCGCATACCCCTTTTGGAGAAATCTTTTCTGGTGGTATTCAAGGTATTGTTATGCCAGTAGTAGTTATATTTTCTCAATACAATCATTTACCATGGGAATTAAATCCATTTATTGCTTTAGTCTTTTTACCTTTTGCTTTTCTAATTGGTAGCATCATGTTAGATAATAATATATGTGATTTAGATTTTGATATTACTAATAATCGTTATACTTTAGCTTATTATCTAGGTAAAAAGAATGGTGTTAAAGCATTAAATCTATCATGTATTTGTACTATTTTAAGTGTTTATTTATGTATTGTCGTTAATCTTTTACCATGGTGGTTTATCATATGTACAATAATGATTATTCCTTTATTTAAAAATGTTAAGTTATTTAGTATTGATATGATTAAAGAAAAAAGCTTTATGTTTATCTTAAAGAATTATATTCTATTCTCGCTTTGTTATATCGTTTTATTTATTGTAAATATTTTTATTAAGTAAATATTTAATTATATTATTGTTATATTAATTATTTGTTAAGTAATATACTTGCATTATGTTTAACTATAATATTATAATATAGATATATAAAATTCTTTAGAAGGAGACAAACAAATGAAAAAATTATTAAGTGGATTACTTATTTTAGTAATGGCTATCTTAGTAACAGGTTGTGGTGGTTCAAAAGAAAGCACCGATGCTTTCACTGAAGCTACAGCAGGAACTAATGATTTTGAAACATTACAAAAAGGGTTTGCAGCTAATGGTGCTTGGTTAAATGCCATTACTGAAGATGTTGATGCAACAGGTAAAACTTTAACTGTTGATGGAGTATTCTCTGGAGACGGAGAAATCGCTCGTGAACTTGCTCTTTATAAATCTAATTCTGAAACTCACAAAGCTGAAGCTCGTTATACTTTAACAGTTGATAAATTAATTGTTAATTCACCTAACTTTGCTATTGCTCAAGGTACTGTAAAAGGTACTGTAGAAGTAACAGCTCCTGGCTTCCATTTTGAAGGTGGAACTGCTGCTAAAATTGATGGTGATTTAGTATTTGCAACTGATGATTTAAAAACAGCTTATGAAGCTTTAACTGGTGATGAAAAAGGAACTGTAACTGGACAAATTAAAGTAGATACTTCTTTAAAAGCTACAGAAGTTGCTACTGGTGCAGTAACTATTAATGATACAGGTGGAGCAGTTACATTTAATGATAGTACTGATGCCAATACTGGCGCTACAGCTGGAACTAGTGATTATGATACTTTAGAAAAAGGATTGTCTGCTGATGGAGCATGGTTAAATGCTGTTTCAGGTAATCTTGATGCTAAAGGTAAAACTTTAACTGTTGATGGTACATTTGTTGGAGATGGAGAAATCGCTCGTGAACTTGCTCTTTATAAATCTAATTCTGAAACTCACAAACCTGAAGCTCGTTATACTTTAACAGTTGATAAATTAATTGTTAATTCACCTAACTTTGCTATTGCTCAAGGTACTGTGGTTGGAGATGTTGAAGTTAATGCTGCAGGTTTCCATTTTGAAGGTGGATCAGCTGCTAAAGTTCAAGGTAATGTTACTTTTAAAACACAAGATTTAAAAGATGCTTATGATAAATTACCAAGTGATGAAAAAGGTACAATTACTGGAACTGTATCAGTTGCTAAGTAAATTGTAAAAAATTACTTAAAAAATAAGCAAAATAAAGCAACAACATTTGTTTGTTGCTTTATTTGTATTATAATGTATCTATATATGATAGTTAAGAAAGGATGATTTGATGAAAGAAATAATCGTCTTAGGTGGAGGTTATGCAGGAGTATTAACTGCTAAATATCTACATAAAAACCTAAAGAAAAATAAAGATGTTAATATTACCTTAATTGATAAGAATCCTTATCATACCATGCTTACTGAGCTTCACGAAGTAGCGGGGGGTCGTGTTGATGAAGAATCTATTAAAATGGATTTTTCCGATATTTTTGCAGGAAGAAATGTTAATGTTATTTTAGATGAAATTATTAATATTGATTTTAATAATAAAATTATCTATAACAAAGAAAAAACTAATTTAAGATATGATTATTTAGTTATTGCGACTGGATGTAAACCAACATATTTTAATACCCCAGGTTCTGAATTTGTTTATAACTTATGGTCATACCAAGATGCTACTAATTTAAATGAACAAATTCTTCATTGTTTTAGAAGTGCCGCATGTACTAAAGATGGTAATGAAAGAAAAAAACTTCTTACTTTTACTGTTGTTGGTTCTGGATTTACCGGTGTAGAAATGGCTGGCGAATTAGGTGAATATAAAAATGAACTATGTAATAAATTTGATATTGACAAAAATGAAGTGACTATTAATTTAGTTGACGTGGTTGATCATATTCTTCCTAATTATCCAGATAAGCTTGTAAAAAAAGTAGAAAAAAGATGTGCTAAATTAGGTATTACTATTAAATGTGGTGAAGCAGTTAGCGAAGTTGGTAACGACTTTGTAACTGTAGGAAAAACAAAAATACCTTGTATGACTACTATTTGGGCTGCAGGTATTGAAGGTAGTGAAATGGTTGATAAAATTGAAGATCTTAAAAAAGAAGGTCGTGGACGTTTAGCTACTAATAAATATCTACAAGCTATTGATCATAAAGATGTATTTGTAGCTGGAGATAATATTTATTATATTCCTGAAGGTGAAGAAAAGCCTGTTCCACAAATGGTTGAAAATGCTGAAAAATCAGCTGAAACAGTTGCTCATAATATTTGGGCAAGTATCATTGATGGTGATTTTGAAGAATATAATCCGAAATTTAATGGTTCAATGGTATGTGTTGGCTCTCGTTATGGTGTTGCTGCACTTGGTTCAAATCCTGATAAACCAATTAAATTAAGTGGTTTCTTAGCTATGTTTATTAAACATTTTGTTAATCTAATTTACTTTTTTAAAGTATTAGGATTTAACAAATGTTGGTCTTACTTAAAACATGAAATATTTATGGCTAAAAATAGACGTTCTTTTGTTGGAGGACACTTCTCCAATCAAGACAACGCTCCAACTTTCTTCTTAGTTCCTTTAAGAATTTGGGTTGGATTTATGTGGTTAGCAAGTGGTGTTTCAAAATTACCAGCTTGGATTAAAGATTGGACAAATGTAACATCAATGCCTAATCGAACTCAATATTGGGCTTTAGTTGGAGAAACCCCTGAAGCTGCAAGTAGTGCTAGTCAAGCTGTTACTTCTACTGATGTTACTAGTGCTGCATCTACTGCTACTACAACAACTGATGCTGTTACTGCGGCAACTACTGCTACTACATCAACAACACCAAGTGGTTCATTATTCGATCAATTTGGAACATGGTTAAAGAACATGTTTGAAATTAAAGCAACTAATCCAATGCCACGCCCACGCTTTATTCATGACTTTATGGCATGGATTTTTGAACATGGCGTATGGGGTAAAGGTGATACTTTTACTATCTTTGCAGCTTTATTAAATTCAGGTATGATGTTTGCAGAAATTGGTGTTGGGTTATTATTAATTGTTGGTTTATTAACTCCACTTGCTGCAATCGGTGGTTTTGTAATGATGATTATCATCTACTTCTCTGGTTGGGCATATTCAAGTATATTCTTCTATGGTTTTGCTTCATTAGCTTGTATTTTTGCTGGAAATGCTTTCGGTTTAGATTATTACTTTAAACCAATTTTAGATAAAGTACTTACAAAATTCTCACTTACAAGAAAATTATATTTATATTTTAGAAAAGAGAAATAAATGAGTACTATTTTTGAAGAGTATCCCATTATCAATAATAAACTGAATGAAGTAAAAAAGACTATTGATGATAGATTAACAACTTCTGAAATTAAATTCTCAAAAGTTGTTAGATCTATCTTTAATGAAAATTCTAAATTAATTAGACCTAGTTTAGTATTAATTGCTAGTGAATATAATGAGAATGTTAGTGAGAAAGCAATTAGTTTAGCGGCAGCTGTCGAAATGATGCATGTTGCTAGCTTAGTTCATGATGATATTATTGATAATGCTAAAACAAGAAGAAACCAACCAACAATTAATGAACAATATGATATTGGCTATGCAGTAATATGTGGTGATTATCTTTTTAGTAAAGCTTTTGAAATAATATTTGAATCACAAGATTTAAAAGGTATTTCTAAAATGGGTAACAACGTAACTAATATGGTTTTTGGTGAAGTAGAACAATATTTAGATAAATATAATCAAGAAATTAATGTTGAACGTTACCTATCAATGATAGAAAAGAAAACCGCATCATTTTTTGCAACTAGTTTAACTTTAGGAGCTTATTTAGCTAAAGTTAAACAAAAAGAAATAGATTTACTTGAATTGATTGGTAAAAATATGGGAATGCTTTTTCAAATTCAAGATGATCTATTAGATTTTAAATCAAATAATATTACAGGTAAAACTAGTAATATGTCTGATTTAAAAAGGGGAATTTATTCATTACCTATCATAATTGCTATGGAGAATGATTTAAAATTTAAAGAATATCTTAAAAGTGAGGATATTAATTATGATAATATAAAAACTTATCTAACAAATAATAAAGCTTTAGAAAAATGTGATGATTATATTCAAAAATATTATCAAGAAACAATTAAATTAATTAACGAATTATCTAATAATAATGTTAAAGAAAAACTAAATTATTTAGTAAATAAATTACTTAGAAGAGAAAAATAAAAACAGTAGTTTCAAAATACTACTGTTTTTTAATATTAAATATTAATTTACTATTTAGTTCTAGCTGTTACCATCCATCTACGTTTAGCTAATTCTTTTAATTTATTTTCCATATTACGAGCTAAACCTAATTCATTGGCTTCATTAGCAGCTTTCATGATTTCTAAATATGAAGCTTTTAAATAATCAATGATTGCAACTAATTCTTTAACAACTTCTTCATCAGTAAATTCTTTTTCTTTAATATCTTTAATTTTTGTAATTTTAGCATATTCTTGGAATTGTGCTAATGGTAATTTATCTACTTTTCTTAAGTATTCCGCAATGTCATCAAAATTTTCAAACATTTCTTCATACATTTCTTCTGTTAACTCATGATATTCTTCAAATCCCATTCCAACTACATTCCAATGTAAATTATGTAGTTTAACATTCAAAGCCATATAATCAGCTAATAATTGATTTAATAATTCTTCTGTTTCCATTTCTTATATCTCCTTTAAATTTTTACACTTAAATTATAACATATATAAATAAAATTTAAAGAAATATACACTATAAACATATTTTAGTCATTTTTATTGGGATTAGCTGGAAACCACCCTTTTTTAACACGCTCTTCTTGTTCTTTGATTTCACCTATACTCCACAACCATGAACAACCTATTACACCTAAAATAATACTTGCATAAATATTATGTAGAAACATTGAAATAATAATACAAAAAATACCTAATATTAAAAATAATGGCCAAACTTTCTTACCAATGTAATATTCACTCTTTATAACAATGGGATGAAAAATACCAATAATAATAAAACTTACAATTGCAATAATAACACCATAGAAATTCATTTTATCACCTCACAAAATCATTATAACAAATTAAAAAATAGTGTAAAGTAATATAAACTATTTATTAATAGACAATATAATATTATGAAAAAACTATATAAATTAACTAAAAGATGTTAACTTATATAGTTTATTTATTTTTAATTATTTATGATAAAGTTTTTTACTTTGATAAACAGGTTCACAAGTTAAGTTAATTTTTAATTTTCTAAAAACATTATGATCAACTTCTGAAAGAATTACCGTACTATGAGCTTCACATTGAGCTAATTTAGGTAAGGCATTAATTGCTTGATAAGTAATTGGATTAGTAGTTGCGGAAATAGCTAAAGCAATTAATACTTCATCAGTATGTAATCGAGGATTATTATTACCTAGATTTCTAATTTTAAGTTTTTGAATAGGTTCAATAATATTTGGTGTAATTAATAACATATCTTGATCAATACCAGCAATTTCTTTTAAAGCATTTAATAAACAAGCAGATGCTGCTCCTAATAACTCACTAGTCTTACCAGTAACGATTTTACCATTTTCTAATTCAATAGCACAAGCAGGAGCTTGGGTAGCTTCAGCTTTATCAAGTGCTACTTTAACACATTTTCTATCGTCTGTAGTAACACCTGCTTGTGACATTACAATTTCTATTTTTTCAACCATGCTTTGATCAGCTAAACCTTTTTTCATATCTTCCTTAGTAAGATAATATCTTCTAATAATTTCTTTATAACTAGCTTCTTTTGCGGCATCATCATCAATAATACCATAACCAGCCATATTTACTCCCATATCAGTTGGTGATTGATAAGGTGATTTACCAGCAATTTTTTCAAATATCGCTTTTAAAACAGGAAAAATTTCAACATCTCTATTATAGTTTACTGTAGTTTCTCCATAAGCATCTAAATGAAATGGATCAATCATATTAATATCATGTAAATCAGCAGTAGCCGCTTCATAAGCTAAATTAACTGGATGTTTTAAAGGTAAATTCCAAATTGGAAAAGTTTCATACTTAGCATAACCAGCTTTAACCCCTCTTTTATGTTCATGATATAATTGAGATAAACAAGTAGCCATTTTACCTGAACCAGGTCCAGGAGCTGTTACAACTACAAGAGGTTTTTCAGTTTCAATATATTCATTTTTCCCAAATCCTTCATCACTAACAATATGAGCAATATTAGATGGATACCCTTCAATAATATAATGATAATAGACTTTAATACCTAATCTATTCAATTTTTCCACAAAAGCAACAGCTGAAGGTTGACCAGTAAAGTGAGTTATACAAACACTACCAACAAATAAACCACTTTCTCTAAAAGCATCAATTAATCTTAAAGTATCATCATCATAAGTAATTCCTAAATCTCTTCTAACTTTATTTTGTTCAATATCATTGGCATTTATCGCAATTACAATTTCAACTTGATCTTTTAAAGTTAGTAACATTTGTAATTTACTATCAGGTTGAAACCCTGGTAAAACTCTTGATGCATGAAAATCATCAAATAATTTACCACCAAACTCTAGATACAACTTATTATCAAATTGCGATATTCTTTCTAAAATATGTTTTGATTGTAACTCAAGATATTTATTATTATCAAAAGCAATTTTTCTCATTTATATATCAATCCTTTCTTTTTCCACTATTGAACATTATAACATAATCACTTATCTAAAAATATAATATAAGAAACATTTTTTATATAATTAATCTTTTTTATATTTAATATCTAAGTTTTTATAATATTTATGTTTATTTGTGAAAATGTTTCTTACATATATTATAATTAAAAAAGAGAGGATGGTTTTTATGAATATAAGTATTATTACACCATATACTAATACACCAGAATTAATGCGTAATTATTTACAAATTACTTTACCTATTATTAATAAGTATGGTTATGAGTTAGTATTGGTTAGAGATGCTGAATGTAGTATCGAAATGATGAATGAAATAGAAGAAATGATTAAGGGAAATGATTTAGTTAAAAATATAACTGATAAAACTTCACAAGGATGTTCTATTGTTAATAATAAAGGAGTAGATAATGCATCTAATGAGTTAGTATTATTTATTAATAATGATGTCTTTCTTAAAGAAGATACTGCTGAATTAATGAAAGAAAAATTATTATCAGATGATAAAATAGGAATAGTACAAGCTTTAACTTTATATCCTAATAGTGGTCTTGTTCAATCAGCAGGACATGTCTTTGGTGATTATTTTAACACTCATTGTTTAGTTAATCGTAATCCAAAAGATAAAATTGTTCAAACAGAAGCTGAACGACAAGGTATTACTAATGCATGTTATATGATGAAGAAAAGCTTATTCTATCAATTCCATGGTTATGATGAATATTTCTATAATGCTTGGGAAGGTTTAGAATTATCAATTCGTGTTCATGAAGCTGGATATAAATTAATTTATTATCCAAAAGCTGTAGCTTATCATATTCAAGGAAGTTCACGTGAATCAATCTATCGTAATGAAGATTATCAATCAGCCTATTTTTGGACTAAACATCAAAGATTATTAGCTTGTGATTTTCATAAATTAATTAAACAACAATTAGATGATATTAGTACATTTAGTTTTGATGATGAAGTTGTATTCATTAATGGAAGTACTTATTCTTATAATGAATGGCAACCTTTAATAGATTTATTTAAAGGAAAAGTTAGCAAAACTAGTATTGTTATTTTTAAAAAAGGTGCACCAATTAAACTAGAAGAAAAAGTTAATTTAGCTGAATATAAAGAATATAAGAAAATTATTTATTTATGTGATAACTATACTAATATTAAATCTAATAAATATATGTTTGCTCAAAGAGATTCTTCTTCAGATTTAGTCATTGATATTACCGGAAATGTTATTGAAGTTAAAGACTTCTAGATTATCTATCTTAATTAAAATAAGTTACCTTTATGGTAACTTATTTTTATATGTATTTATTTAATTTAATTTATCAACTGTCTTAGTATAATTTTCAACACTTGTTGGATCTAATTCAACATATGATATACCATTATACATTACTCCTGACCAATCAAATTTATATTGAGTAGTATCACCTTTAAAGGCATATACCATAGCTATTTGCATCATTTCTTTATGAGATAAATTAGTATCTATCATAGTTGAAACTTTAAAATAAGCTGATGGCCACTGCCAGAAAGGCATACTCTTAACCTTTAAAATTATCGCTTTAAATACTTCTTGTTGCCTTAAACCACGAGCTATATCATTATCTGTTTTACGATGACGAGCATATGCTAAAGCCATTTCTCCATCCATATGGTATGTTTTACCTTCCTCAAAACAATATTTATTTGGTGTTCCCTTAGAATCTTGTTCACAAAAAGTATGAGTTGCTTTTAAATCAATACCACCAATAGTATTAACTATATCAATAGTATTAGCAAAATTAAGCTTAATATATTTAGAAGTATCAACATTAACTAAATCTGATACTGATGCCGTAGTACAAGCAATTGCTCCACCTTTATCTTTCCAATTTAAAGCTCCATAAACATATGAATGAGTTATCTTATCGTTTGTATCTTCACAAGGAATATAAGTATAAGTATCTCGAGGTACACTAGCAATAATGATCTTATTATCTTTTGAACTAACATTCACCATCATTAAGGCGTCTGCTCTAACATCTGAATCATTTTGTCCTTCTCTTTGATCAACGCCAATTACTACAAAATGTACTGGTTTAGATGTTTCCTTAATTAAAAATAAACTAGCAATAATTAACAACAATATTATTATAATAGCTACAATTAATCTTCTAAGCCATTTTTTTCTTTTCTTAGGCTTCTTATCTTTCTTTCTTCTTATTCTTTTATTGTTTCCACCATTATTCCCATTATTAGAATTGTTACTCACCAAAGAATTATTTGAAGGTTTTAATGGCTTTCTTTTACCAGAAACAATATTAGTATCATTATAATGTTCAGGATGTTCATCTCTTGTAGTAAAAGCATTATTTAATTCTTTATTACTAATATTATTCTTATTATTATTTACATTTTTATTTAATTGAGATACTTTAATATTATTTTTATTTTTTGATGTAAAATCATCTAATATAATACTATTTTTATTTTTATTAACTTTATTCAATTGACTAGTTTTATTTAGTTGCAATTTAGATGTTGGTAGGGTTTTTTTATTAGGATCAAACTTAAAAACACGATAATCTCTTTTTTCCTTATCGCTTATTTGATCATATTCTCTTTTTGATAGATTGCCTCTAAAGAAATCTATGTTATGTCCTTTTTTACTTTTTTCGCTCATAATTTCACTCCACGACTATTATACCAAATTATAAAGAATAAATGTGAATATAAAATAAATAAATATTACTTTATAACATTAATTATATTTTCAATTAAACTATTATCATTAAAAGATAATTTAGCACTGTAGGGAATTAAACCATTAAAACGTAATATATAAACCATAATTAAGATAAAAATAAATGAATAAATTAATATTTTAATTTGTTTATTATTTAATTCTTTATAATATCGATGATATAAATACATAATTAAATAAAAAGGAAATAAATATACAAAAGGATGATGATAATATGCCATCTTAAAATCTAAATGAAATAAACTAATAATAGCACTAGTAAAGCCACAACCAGGACAAGGAATACCGATTCCATCAAAGAAAGGACAAAACCAGCTAATATTTAAAAAATAATTTAATAACAAAAAAGCTAAGATTAATCCTAGTAAACTAAGATCAACCCTAAGCTTATTTATATTTTCTTTAAACTTCTTCTTCATTACTCTTAAAAATTATATGTATTGTTATTAGTAGAATCAATTAAGTAGTTAATTTTATCTTGCATTAAAGCATAATAAGCAATTGGTGTTAAAAATACACCAAGCAATACAAATAATATTGTATTATTACTTGCTCTAAGTCCATTAACTTCGTAAATTTCATCTGTAATAACACATGTCTTATACATCCAATAGATATTATAAATACCACATGTCACAATACCTAATAAAAATACTACAACCCCATCACTTAATGGTTGTTTAATATAAATTCTTTTAATTTCATTTTGTGTAACAATGATCCAATATATTCCATAAATTCCACAAGTAATTATTGATAATATTATAACCATTGCTATACTTCTTCTTGTTAGCATGATATTATATTTTCCTTTTATACAAATTCAATGATTGCCATTGGAGCATTATCACCACGACGAGGTTTTAATTTTAAAACTCTAGTGTATCCTCCATTGCGATCTTGATATTTAACAGCAATTTCATCAAATAATTTTTGAACTGGAGTTTGCATAACTTCAGCTTGTTTTTTCTTAGTTGAAACTACTTTCCCATCTTCTCTTACATTTACTTCAATCTCTTTCTTTTCAGAGCTTGCTACTTTATTTAATAAGTAACTAGCTGCTTGACGACGAGCATGTAAATCATTTTTCTTACCTAAAGTAACCATCTTGTCTGCAATACGTTTTACTTCTTTAGCACGCATTTCTGTTGTTTCAACACGTCCATAAATAATTAAGTCAGTTACTAAAGAGCGAAGCATTGCTCTTCTTTTACTTGATACTCTTCCTAATTTTCTTTTATGCATCAAAATAGCCTCCTTTCATTAATCCTCTTCACGATAAGATAATCCTAATTCAATAATCTTTTCTTTTATTTCCTTAAGTGATTTCTTACCTAAATTTCTAATTTTATTCATATCTGCTTCACTACGACCAATTAATTCATCAACAGTTTGAATATTGGCACGTTTTAAGCAATTATATGATCTTACAGAAAGATCTAAATCTTCAATTGGTAATTCAAGAATCTTATTAGTATCATCTTCTAATTCATCTGACATAATACGAGCATTAATAGCCATATCATTTAATTCCACAAATAAATTAAAATGTTCAACTAATATTTTAGCTGCTAAAGCTAATACTTCTTGACATGTTTTTGAACCATTAGTAGTGATCTCAATAGTTAAACGATCATACTTTTCATCTTCACCAATTCTAGTTGGCTCACTTACGTATGAAACTTTTTCTACTGGTGAATAATTAGAATCAGTTGGAATCATTCCAATTTTTTTCATATCCTTTTTATTAACATCACCAGTAACATATCCACGACCATTACGAGCATAAATATCCATTTCTAAGTGCCCATCTTCTGCAAGGTTAGCAATGACTAAATCTTTGTTAATTACTTCAACACCAATTGGTAAAATAATATCACTAGCTAAAACTGGGCCTGGCCCTTTTTTATCAATAGTTAATATTACTTCTTCATCTTCATCAATTTCTAAAACTAAATCCTTTAAATTTAGAACAATTGATGTAACATCTTCTATTACTCCAGGAACAGTACTAAATTCATGGTGAACACCTTCAATATAGATTCCATAGACACTAGCTCCTGGTAAAGAAGATAATAATACTCTTCTTAAAGCATTTCCAAGCGTTGTACCAAAACCACGTTCTAATGGTTCGATAACAAATCTTGCATAATTTGTATCACTATTATATTCATCAATAGTAAAATTTGCACGTCCAAACTCTTTCATCGGCTGCTCCCCTTCCAATTATATTTTAACCACGAGGTCGTTTTGGAGGACGACACCCATTGTGAGGAATAGGAGTAACATCTTTAATTGCTTGAATTGTTAATCCAGCAACTTGTAATGAACGAACCGCTGCTTCACGTCCAGGACCTGGACCTTTAACATTTACCTCAACTTTTTGTAAGCCATGTTCCATAGCAGCTCTTGCAGCTGCTTCTCCGACCATTTGTGCAGCATAAGGAGTAGATTTTCTAGAACCTTTAATTCCTAATGCTCCTGCACTTGACCATGAAATAACATTTCCATGTTCGTCACTAATTGTAACAATTGTATTATTAAATGTTGAGTGGATATGTGCCACTCCATTAGCTATATTCTTTTTAACTTTACGTTTTCCACGAACAGGTTTCTTTGCCATATCAAAAACCTCCTTTTAATTATTTTTTCTTTCCAGCAACTGCACGACGAGGACCTTTTCTAGTACGAGCATTAGTCTTAGACTTTTGCCCTCTTACTGGTAATCCACGACGATGGCGCATCCCACGATAGCTACCAATTTCCATTAAACGTTTAATATTTAATGAAACTTCTCTTCTTAAGTCACCTTCAACTTTATAAGAATCAATAGTACTTCTTATTCTTGTTAATTCATCTTCAGTTAAATCTTTAACTCTAGTATCTTCATTAACATCAGATTTCTTTAAAATCTCTTGTGCTAAAGGTTTTCCAATACCAAAAATATAAGTTAACGAAATAACTACTCTTTTATCATTAGGAATATCTACTCCTGCAATACGAGCCATAACCTAACCTCCTTGTTTTATCCTTGTCTTTGTTTGTGCTTAGGATTTTCACAAATCACCATCACACGACCTTTTCTTTTAATAATGCGACATTTGTCACATATTGGCTTTACTGAAGCTCTTACTTTCATATTAATAACCTCCTATTACTTATGTCTAAAAGTAATACGCCCACGTGTTAAATCATAAGGTGAAATTTCCAATGTAACTTTATCACCTGGTAAAATGCGAATGTAATGCATACGGATTTTACCAGAAACGTGAGCATTAAGTACATGTCCGTTTTCTAATTCAACCTTAAACATTGTATTAGGTAATGCTTCTAAAACTTTACCTTCTACTTCAATAACGTTTTCTTTTGCCATAGTACCTCCCTACAACGTTGTGGTTATTTCATAACCATCTGCTGTAATAATAATTGTATGTTCAAAATGAGCTGTTTTTTGATGATCTACTGTTTGAACAGTCCAACCATCTTTTAACGTTTTAACTTGTCTTTTTCCCATATTAACCATCGGTTCAATTGCTAGTGCCATTCCTTCTTTTAAAACTGGACCAAATCCTGGTTTACCATAATTAGGAACAGCTGGGTCTTCATGAACTTGTGAACCAATTCCATGACCAGTATATTCAATAGGAACAGAGAAACCATATGCTTCAACATATTCTTGAATAGCATGAGATACATCACTAAGATGTACTCCTGGTTTTACTTGTTCTAATCCTTTAAATAGTGATTCTCTAGTAACATCTAAAAGCTTTTGATCAGCTTCACTAATATTACCAACTGGATATGACCAGGCACTATCACCATGATAACCTTGATAACAAGCTCCTACATCAATTGAAATGATATCTCCTTCTTTTAGTGGTATATCATTAGGAAATCCATGAACTAATATGTCATTTGGTGATGCACATATTGCTGTTGGAAATCCACCATAACCTTTAAATGAAGGAGTAGCATTATTTTCAAGAATAATCTTTTCAGCAATTTCATTCAATTGATTAGTAGTAATCCCAGGTTTGACATTTTCAACCATAGCTTGATGTACTAAAGCAACGATACGACCAGCTTCTTTCATTAATTCTATTTCACGAGCTGATTTAATACTAATCATTACTATTTACCCTCGATAATTTTAGCAATATCATTAAAGACATCTTCAACACTTTGAAGCCCATTTACTTCATGATATAAACCTTTTTCTTGATAATAAGCAATTAAAGGTTTAGTTTCATTAGTATATGTTTCTAATCTTACGCGAGCGCTTTCTTCATTATCATCACTTCTAGTATATAATTCGCCACCACATTTATCACAAACACCTTCAACTTTAGAAGGATTGAATTCTACATGATAGCTTGCTCCACATGATTTGCAAATGCGACGACCACTTAATCTTTTTAATAAAGTATCGAATGGAACATCAATATTAATAACTAAATCAATATTACGATTCATTCCACTTAACATTTCATCTAATGCTTTAGCTTGAGCAATTGTTCTTGGAAAACCATCAAATAAGAATCCATCTTTAGTATCATCTTCTTGTAATCTTTCCTTAACAATATTAATAGTTACTTCATCAGGAACTAATTTACCAGCATCCATATATTTTTTTGCTTCTAATCCTAATGCAGTTTCATTTTTTAATGCTGCTCTAAACATGTCTCCAGTTGCAATGTGTGGGATATGATACTTTTCAATAATGAAATCAGATTGTGTACCTTTCCCAGCACCTGGAGGCCCCATAAATATAATATTCATTTTTTTGCCTCCTATTTTATAAAGCTTCCACGTTGTTTAACGCTTGAGAAACTGTCAATTCTTTGTACAAAATCAATAGCTACCCCAACAATAATAATTAATCCTGTACCACCTAAACCATAAGCATTGTTCTTTGATACATTTAAGATCATTGGTAAAATTAATGGAATTGCTGCAATGACAGCTAATGAAGCTCCACCTAAGAAGTTAAGTCGATTTACAACTTTCTTCACGAACTTTAATGTTTCTTCACCAGGTCTAATTCCAATAATGTAACCACCATTACGACCTAAATTTTCACTTAATTTTTTAGCATCAACTGATTGATTAGCGTAAAAATAAGTAAATGCAAAAATTAAAAGTATATATAAAATTAAACCTATTAAAGTTTGATAATTAAATACATTTGCTAGAGTATACCAAATACCAGTTGTTTGAGAACCAGCTAACATTTGAAAAATAGTAGCAGGAACCATCAATAAGGCTGATGCAAAGATAACAGGAATAACTCCGGCAACATTAATTCTAAATGGTAAATATGTTCTTTCTCCTGATTTAACAGTATTATTAGCATATTGTACCGGTATTTTACGCATTGCTTGTTGCGTAAAAACTGTAAAGATAATTAGTGCTAAGAACAATAAAATAATTAAAACTGATAGAACAATGGCTAATACTTGTGAATGATTTTGAAAAAATGTTTTAATGATATTCACAAATGTCATTGGTACTTTATCAACAATACCAGCCATAATAATCATTGATGTCCCATTTCCAATACCTTTTGTAGTAATTTGATCAGCTAACCATAAAATAAATATAGCACCAGCTGTCATAATTAATGCAATTTTAGTAAATCCTAAAAAACTAGGATCATCTACTAAATGGTATTGAGCATTAAAAGCAACACTTAACATATAACCTTGAGCAAATGATAGAACAATAGCCACATAACGAGTTATTTGTGACATTTTCTTTCTTCCAGCATCGCCACCATTCTTTAAATCAGTAAAGTAAGGCACAATATCATAAGACATCAATTGAATAACAATTGAAGCAGTGATGTAAGGTCCAACTCCTAATCCAAAGATTGAATAATTCTTCAAAGCATCTCCACCTAATAAATTCATCATTTGGAAGATACCAGCACTTCCACCAGTCATTGCCTCTTTTAAGCTTGTAATATCTACACCTGGAATACTAATATGTACTCCAATTCTAAATATTAATAATATTATTAAAGTAAATATTACTTTATTACGCAATTCAGGGTTATATACAATTGCATTAATTCTCTTCTTCATTATAAAACAGTTACACTGCCTCCAGCTTTTTCTATAGCCTCGATTGCTGACTTAGAAAATTTATGAGCAGTAACATTTAATTTCTTTTCAAGTGTTCCTACTCCAAGAATTTTAATACCTGTTTTTACTTGTTTAGCAAGCCCTGATTGCATTAATAATTCAGGTGTTACATCGCTTCCATCTTCAAAACGATTTAACATTTCTAAATTAATAATAGAATATTCTTTTCTAGTGTGATTAGTGAAACCACGTTTAGGCAAACGTCTAAAGATAGTAGTTTGACCACCTTCAAATCCTGGTCTTACTCCACCACCTGAACGAGAGTTTTGACCTTTCATACCTCTACCAGCTGTTTTACCATGACCTGAGCCAGTTCCGCGACCAATACGTTTCTTTGTATGACGAGCCCCTTCAACATAAGTTAATTCATGTAACTTCATTAATTACACCTCCTATTTAACTTCTTTTACTTCTACTAAATGAGAAATCTTAGCAATCATACCTTTAGTAGCATCATTGCTTTCTTTTTGTACCGTTTGATTAATCTTATTTAAACCTAAAGCTTTTAATGTAGCTTTTTGATCTTTTTTTGCTTTAATTAAGCTTTTCTTTAAAGTAATTTGTAACATCTTAATAACCTCTAATCTCTTCAATAGTTTTTCCTCTTAAAGCAGCATATCCTTCTGCTGTCTTTAATTCAGTTAACCCTTGAACAGTTGCTCTAACCATATTTATTGGTGTATTAGAACCAATTGATTTAGATAAGATATCTTTAACTCCAGCTAATTCAAGCACCGCACGAACAGGACCACCGGCAATTACTCCAGTCCCTTGGGCAGCTGGTTTTAAGAATACTCTTCCTGCTCCATACTTCCCAGTAATTTCATGAGGAATAGTTGAACCATTAATAATCGGTACAGTAATAAGATTATTTTTAGCAGCTTCAATAGCTTTCTTGATTGCATCAGGTACTTCGTTAGCTTTACCAGTTCCAAAACCAACATGTCCTTCACGATCACCAACTACTACTAAAGCAGCAAATCTAAAACGACGTCCACCTTTAACAACTTTTGTTACACGGTTAATCGTAACTACTCGTTCTTCGAAACGATCGTCTTTCTTTTCTCTTCTTGGTTTACGATCCATAGTATGACCTCCTTTTAGAATTCTAATCCTGCTTCACGAGCAGCATCAGCTAACGCTTTAACACGACCATGATATAAATATCCACCACGATCGAACACAACTTTAGAAATTTTTGCATCAAGAGCTCTTTTAGCAATTTCTTTACCTACTTCTTGAGCAGCAGCAATGTTGCTACCATTTTCTAACTTCATTTGTAATGAAGAAGCACTTACTAAAGTTTTACCTTCTACATCATCAATAATTTGAACACTAATATGTTTATTTGAACGAAAGACATTTAAACGTGGGCACTCTTTAGTACCTGAAACTTTTGTTCTAACACGAGCATGACGTTTTTGACGAACATCATTACGTGATTGTTTCTTTGCCATATCTTTTTTCTTCCTTTCTTAGTGATAAGACTACTATTTAGCAGCTTTCTTACCTTCTTTTTTCTTGATAATTTCGTTTTTATAACGAATACCTTTACCTTTATAAGGTTCTGGTTTTCTTGTTGCTCTAATATTAGCTGCGTATTCCCCAACTAATTGTTTATCAATTCCACTAACAACAATCTCAGTTTGACTTGGAACTTCCACGGTAATTCCATCAATAACATCGAATTCAACTGGATGAGAATATCCAACATTTAATACTAATTTCTTCCCTTGAAGATTAGCACGATATCCAAGACCAACAATACTTAGTTCAATTTTATAACCTTCATGAACTCCATTAACCATATTAGCTAATAAAGCACGAGTTGTACCATGTAATTGTTTAAATCTTTTTTCATCACTAGGACGTTCGACACTTAATTGATTGTCTTCTAATTTGATATTCATATCTGCATTAAATGTTTGTTCTAAAGTACCTTTACTTCCTTTAACCACAACATGATTACCATCATTAATAGTTACTTCAACACCAGCAGGAATTTCTATAACTTTATTCCCTATACGAGACATTTAATTGCACCTCCTAGATTTATTTATTACCAAACGTAAGCGATTACTTCGCCACCTACATTTTCTTTGCGAGCTTGCTTTTCACTCATAACTCCTTTAGGAGTAGAGATGATTGCTAATCCTAACCCATTTAATACTTTTGGTAAATCTTCACATTTAACATATATTTTTAAACCAGGTTTAGAAACACGTTTAATCCCAGAAATAACTCTTTCATTAGATTTACCATATTTTAACTCAACAACTAAATTCTTTTTAGTATCACCTTCAACTTTATATCCATTAATAAATCCTTCATCCTTTAAGACACGACAAATTTCAGCCTTTAATTTTGAATGAGGTAAAGTGACACTTTCATGACGCATTTGATTTGCATTACGAATTCTTGTAAATAAATCTGCAATCGGATCTGTCATTACCATTGAGTTGTCCTCCTTTCAATATATTACCAACTAGACTTCTTAACTCCAGGTATTTCACCTTTGTTAGCTAGTTCTCTAAAGCAAATACGACATAATTTAAATTTACGTAACACAGCATGTGGACGTCCACATCTTTCGCAACGTGTATATTCACGAACTTTAAATTTTTGTGGTCGTGATTGCTTAACTTTCATTGATGTTTTAGCCATGAATCACTGCCTCCTTATTTCTTAAATGGCATTCCTAATAAAGATAACAATTCTCTTGCTTCTTCATCAGTCTTGGCGCTTGTAACAATTGAGATGTCCATCCCTCTTGTCTTATTAACTTTATCATAATTAATTTCAGGAAATATTAATTGTTCTTTAATTCCTAAAGTATAATTACCTCTTCCATCAAATGAGTCAGTAGATACTCCTCTAAAGTCACGGACACGAGGTAGTGAAATAGAAACTAATTTATCTAAGAAATCAAACATTTTTTCACCACGAAGAGTTACTTTAGTACCAATCGGAACATCTTCACGAAGTTTAAATCCAGCGATTGATTTTTTTGATTTAGTCACAATTGGTTTTTGACCAGTAATTGTTTCTAATTCTGTAACACTTTCTTCAAGTAATTTAGCGTTACTTACAGCATCACCGACACCAATATTTACAACTACTTTTTCAATTTTAGGAACTTGCATAACTGATTTGTAGTTAAATTTACTAAATAATTCATTCTTAATCTCATTTTCGTACTTTTCTTGTAAACGATTCATATCTTATGACCTCCCTTCACTTTCTTATTCTAATACGCTACCTGATTTTTTTGTAACTCTAACTTTCTTTCCATCTCTAAATTCTACCCCAACACGAGTAGGTTTTTTAGTTTTTGGATCTACTAGCATTACATTTGAAATATGAATGCTTCCTTCAATAGTTTGAATTCCACCATCAGGATTTGCTTGTGAAGGACGCAAATGTTTAGTAATCATGTTTACTCCTTCAACAACAACGCGATTCTTATCTTTTAATACTTTTAATACTTTACCTTGTTTTCCTTTATTATCTTTTTTACCAGCAATAACCTCAACAAGATCTCCTGTTTTAATTCGCATTAGTTATCCTCCTATTTTTTGATTTACAGCACTTCTGGAGCTAATGATACAATTTTCATAAAACCTTTATCTCTTAACTCACGAGCCACTGGACCAAAAATACGTGTTCCTTGTGGACTATTATCGTCTTTAATAATAACTGCTGCATTTTCATCGAACTTAATGTATGTTCCATCTTGACGACGAACACCAGTTTTAGTGCGAACGACTACAGCTTTAACAACATCACCTTTTTTAACCATTCCACCAGGTGCTGCATGTTTAACAGTACAAACGATAATATCACCAATATTTGAATATCTTTTAACTGATCCACCAAGACTTCTAATAACTAGAACTTCTTTTGCACCAGTATTATCAGCTACTTTTAATCTTGATTCGTTTTGAACCATTTTTGGCTCCTCCTTCCAGTATTATCTTTTTTAAATAATAACTGCTTTCTTGTTTACTTTAACTAATCTAAAATGAACTGTTTTTGATAATGGTCTTGTTTCCATTATTGTAACTGTATCACCCATTTTAGCTTCATTGTTTGCATCATGTGCTTTATATTTTTTTGAATATTTAACACGTTTAGAATATAGAGGATGCTTTTTATATGTTTCAACAAGAACTGTAATTGTTTTATCCATTTTATCTGATACGACACGACCAGTTAATGTTCTACGGCTATTTCTTTCCATAATTGTTATATCCTCCTATTCCATCATTTCTTTTTCAGTAATAACTGTTTTGATACGTGCAATTGTTTTCTTAATTGCTTTTAATTGACCATGTTGTTCTAATTGACCAGTTGCTTGTTGGAATCTTAAATCAAATAATTCTTTTTTAAGTTCAACTACTTGTTCATTTAATTCAGCAATTGATTTTTCTCTAATTTCTTCTATTCTCATTACTATTCCTCTCCTTTTACTACAAACTTAGTCTTTACAGGAAGTTTGTGAGCTGCAAGACGTAAAGCTTCACGCGCTACTTCTTCACTAACTCCATCAATTTCAAACATGATCTTACCTTTTTTTACTACTGCAACCCATCCATCTGGTGCTCCTTTACCTGAACCCATACGAACTTCTAGTGGTTTAGCAGTTTTTGCTAGGTGAGGGAAAATTCTAATCCATACTTTACCGAAACGTTTCATATAACGAGTCATGGCAATACGAGCAGCTTCAATTTGACGGTTAGTAATCCAAGCTCCTGATTGAGCTTGTAAACCATATTTACCGAAAGCTACAGTTGTTCCACCTTTAGCTTTACCTTCGTAGCTAACACGATGTGGACGACGATATTTAGTTCTTTTTGGCATCAACATGATTATTTACTCTCCTCTACTTGGGCAGCTTCTTTTTTAGCTTCCCTAGGTTTACGTCCACGACGAGGTTGACGTTCCTTTTCTTCTAAATTTACAGTTCTTTTCCCTAATACTTCACCTTTGTATACCCAAACTTTAACACCTAATAAACCATAAGTAGTTAATGCTTCGGCAGTTGCATAATCGATATCAGCTCTTAATGTATGTAAAGGTACATTTCCTTCTGAATATCCTTCTTCACGTGCCATTTCAGCTCCACCTAAACGACCTGACACTAATGTTTTAACTCCTTTAGCTCCAGCACGCATAGCTCTTTGAATAGCTCTTTTTTGTACTGTTCTAAATGAAGCACGATTTTCTAATTGTTCAGCAATTGATTGAGCCAACAATTGAGCATCTAAATCTGGATTCTTAACTTCAACAACATTGATGTTAATTTTCTTTCCTTTAAATTTACGTGCTAATTTATTTTTTAAAGCTTCGATTCCTTCTCCACCTTTACCGATAACCACACCTGGTTTACCAGTATGAACAAATAAATCAATACGATCTTTAATACGTTCAATTTCGATTTTTGAAAGAGCCGCATCTTTTAATTCTTTTCTCATAAAGTCACGAATTTTGATATCTTCATTTAAGAAATCAGCATATTCTTTATCTGCATACCATTTAGAATCCCAATCCTTAATGATACCAACTCGTAACCCAATTGGATTTACTTTTTGTCCCATATTCTGATCTCCTTTCTATTCAGTAACTTCTTCATTTGCTTCTTGTGAAGCAACTTTTTCACCAATGACAACACTAATATGAGATGTTCTCTTCAATATTTTTGCTGACACACCTTTTGATACTGGACGAAATCTCTTCATTGTAGGTCCTTCATTTACCATGATTTCTTTTACATATAAAGTTTCTTCATCCATCATATGATTATTAATTGCATTAGCCACAGCTGATCTTAATACTTTTTCAACTAATGGGCTAGCTGCTTTATTTTTGTTTGCTAATATTACCATTGCATCGATAACACTCTTACCTCTGACTAAGTCAGCTACTAAACGAGCTTTGCGAGGAGCAATACGTAAGTTTTTAGCAATTGCTTTTGCTTCCATTAAATTGTCCTCCTCTATTTCTTCTTAGCTTTCTTTTCGTCATAATCATGTCCCTTATAGGTTCTTGTAGGTGCGAATTCACCTAATTTATGACCTACCATGTCTTCAGTAACATATACAGGCACATGAACTCTTCCGTTATACACTGCAAAAGTATGTTCAATAAATTCAGGGAATATTGTTGATCTTCTAGACCAAGTCTTAATTACACTCTTTTTACCGCTAGCTTCAACTTCAGCGACTTTTTTAAGTAAATAACCATCAACAAATGGTCCCTTTTTAATACTACGAGCCATTACTTTTCCTCCTTAGATCTACTTTTGTTTTCTACGTCTTACGATTAATTTACCAGAAGCTTTTTTGCGATTTCTAGTTTTTAATCCAAGAGCAGGTTTACCCCAAGGTGTAACTGGAGCTTTACGTCCAATTGGAGCACGTCCTTCTCCACCACCATGTGGATGATCATTAGGGTTCATAACAGATCCACGAACAGTAGGCTTAACTCCTAACCAGCGAGTTCTCCCTGCTTTACCAACATTTACTAATGAATGATCACTATTTCCAACTTCACCAATTGTGGCGCGACAAGTATTTAATACTTTTCTAACTTCACCTGAACTTAATCTAAGTGTTGTATACTTTTCATCTTCATTACCTAAAACTTGTACGCTTGCACCAGCTGAACGAGCAATTTGTCCACCTTTACCTGGTTGTAATTCAATATTATGAATTAATGTACCATCAGGAATGTTTTTAAGTTGTAAAGCATTTCCTATTTTAATGTCAACACTATCTCCAGATTCAATTTTCATTCCAACCTTTAATCCTTTTGGAGCAATAATATATCTCTTTTCTCCATCAACATAATTAATTAAAGCGATGTTTGCTGAACGATTTGGATCATATTCGATAGTTGCTACATTTCCAATAATAGCATCTTTGTTTCTTTTGAAATCAATGATACGATATTGTCTTTTATGTCCTCCACCACGATGACGAACAGTAATTTTACCAGAATTGTTTCTTCCACCTTTTTTATTTAAAGGAGCTAATAACGATCTTTCTGGCTTATTAGTAGTAATGTCTTCATTAAAAACTAATACTGACATACCACGACGACCATTTGTGGTTGATTTATATTTCTTTATTGCCATTCTCGTATACCTCCAATCCTACTCAGCTTCCATATTATAGATATTTACATCTGTATTTGAACTTAATTTAATAATTGCTTTCTTTTTCTTACCAATCTTTCCTACAAAACGTCCACGTCTTACAGTTCTTGGTTTACTAACAATAATATTTACTTTCTCTACTTTTGTACCTGGAAAGGCAATCTCAAAAGCACGCTTAACTTCATCTCTTGATGCTCTAACATCAACTTCAATTGTAACTTTATGTTGTTCTTGGTACATCTTTAAAGTATTTTCTGTTAATACAGGTTTCTTTAAAATTTCATAATGTTTAATTTGTTCTGCCATTATGCTAATACCTCCTCAACAATTTTAATTGCTTCTTCTGTCATTAATACATTGTCATAATGTAATAAATCTTCAACATTGATTGAAGCACAATCAGCAACTTTAACTTTAGCAACATTTCTACCTGACAAGAAAACATTATCTGTTTCACTATCTGGTGCAACTACCACTAATGTTTTACCTTCTACTTCAAATGCTTTAAGAAAAGCAATAAAATCTTTTGTTTTTGGTTCATTAAAACTTAATTTATCTAAAGCAAAGAATTTTTTATCACGACAAACAACACTATACGCTGATTTCATTGCTAATCTTCTTACTTTCTTATTCATTTTAAGTTTATAGTTCTTTTCAGGAGTAGGACCAAACACAACTCCTCCACCACGCCATTGTGGTGCTCTAATTGAACCTTGTCTTGCACGACCTGAACCTTTTTGACGCCATGGTTTCTTTCCTCCACCTCTAACATCAGAACGACCTTTTGTTGAGTGTGTTCCTTGTCTTTGTGAAGCACGATATACTAATACTGCATCAAACATAGCTTGATTATTAGGTTCAATCGCAAAAATTTCATCTTTAAGATCAAGGCTACCAACTTTTTTAGCTTCTTGAGAATACAAATCTATTTTCGCCATGATTAAACCTCCTTGCTTTCAGTTGTTTCTTCAACCACTACATCAGCAGCAACTTCTTCAACAACTTCTTCTTCTACAGTTTCAACAACTGGATTTAAATCAACTAATTCAAATTCGCCTTTTTTCTTATTAGAAGCTTTAATTCCATCTTTAATCATAACTAATCCTTTTTTAGGACCTGGTACATTACCTTTGATTAATAGTAAATTATTTTCAGCATCTACTTCTACAATAACTAAATTTTGAACAGTTGTTCTTTTAACACCCATGTGCCCAGCTAATTTCTTACCTGGGAAAACACGATTAGCTGTAATAGCTCCCATTGATCCAGGACGTCTGTGATATCTAGAACCATGAGCCATTGGTCCACGAGATTGACCATGACGCTTAATAGCACCTTGGTAACCTTTACCTTTGCTTGTTCCTGTTACATCAACAATATCTCCTGCTGTGAAGATATCAACTTTAACCTCTGAACCTACTTCATAAGTTGACATCTCTTCAGACTTAAACTCTCTTACGAAGCGCTTAGGGTTAGTGTTTGCTTTGTCAAAATGACCTTTTTCTGGCTTGTTATAACCATTTCCGTATTTAGGATTACGCTCTTTTTTATCTTCTAAACCTAATTGTGTCGCAACATAACCATCATTTTCTAATGATTTTTGTTGAGTAACGATGTTAGGTTCACATTCAACAACTGTTACTGGAACTAAATGCCCATCAGTAGTGAATACTTGCGTCATACCTAATTTACGACCTAAGATTCCTTTCATTCTGTTTCCTCCTACAAATTTTAAAGCTTAATTTCAATATCAACACCACTAGGTAAATCTAGTCTTGTTAAAACTTCAGTAGTTTTAGCAGTTGGGTTAACGATATCAATTAATCTTTTATGTGTTCTCATTTCGAATTGTTCACGACTATCTTTGTATTTGTGAACCGCTCTAATGACTGTGTAGACTTGCTTTTCAGTTGGTAGTGGAATAGGTCCAACTACCTTAGCTCCTGATTTTTTTGCAGCATCTACAATTTTTTGAACTGAAGCATCAAGAATATGATGATCATATGCTTTTAACTTAATTCTAATTTTTTGATCTGCCATTTGCACATCCTCCTTCGTTAATATCTCGTATTAACTAGCTCAACGCGAATTACTTGACAACGCTTTTTGGCGTTCCAACAACCTCGCGCATCAACGCTCGTTACTGATTAATTATATCAAAAACATATAATAGAATGCAAGCTAATTAACAAAAAAATATCTATCATAATTAATTTATAAAAAACATACATCTTAAAAAAAAGATATTTTTAAGATGTATGTTTTTATTATTTAATTAATTTTGTTTTATTATTCTAAGTAATCAATATAATCATTGATAACCTTACCATTTTCAACAGAAAGGATTGTATCATAACTATCTGGATCAATAATTTTAATATGAATATTAGCATTATATTCTTTATTTAAATCTGAACTATATTTTACTAACTTATCACTCATTCTATTCCAATCATCTCTACATTCACTTGTATTTGCTTCAAAACAACTAAAATCATCACTATATTTAGTTTTGTTTTTATCTATATATTTTGGAATAAGATAAATAAAATAAGTATCGCTATAATCACTGTATGAGACACTTATACTTGCCGTATTATTAAAGTCCTTTTTAAACATACTATCTATTTCAGATGCTTCAGGATTATTATAACTAACCTCATTATCGTTACTTTCACTATTATTACTGTCATTTCCTTTTTTATCAAAGATACTAACTATATTATCTTTAATATCATTAATATTGAATCCTGTTTTTTCTAATGTCGGAATAATAATCTTTGCTGTAATTACCAATAAAACACCAATAATAGTAATAATAGTTTTAACATTACTTTTCATTTGTTTATTTTGAGGATAATTATTATTTTTGTCTATATCATTCATATCACTACCACTATTTTGAACAGAAATGGTATTATCAAATTTATCTTCACGAACAAATTGTTTAACATCTTTTACAAAATTAAAATCTTTATATTTTTGTTTACTAATGCTATCTTTCTTTTTATTCAATGAACTATTGTTATCTACTCTTTTATAAACATGATTTTTATTATTATGAATTTCTTTTTTATTATATTCATATTTTTGTTGTTCATTTAACTCTTCTTCATTAAATGCATCAACAATATTATTTAATAAACTATTATCTTTCACTTAATCATCTCCACTATTTCATTTATATTATCATTATTTTTACTTTTGATAAATACTTATACTAAAATAGACATTAAAAAAAGCTCTCCAATTTAAGTTATGGAGAGCTTTTTAATAATAATTATTATTTTTTTATATTTTTTAATTCGCTAGTTAGTTCTGGTAAAACAGTAAATAAATCACCAACAATACCAATATGTGCTACATCAAAGATAGGTGCATACTTATCTTTATTTATCGCAATAATTAAATCTGCTTTATCCATACCAGCAACATGTTGTACAGCTCCTGAAATACCACAAGCGATATAAACTAAAGGTCTAACTGTTTTTCCTGTTTGTCCAACTTGTTTAGCTTTTTCAATCCATCCAGCATCAACAGCTGCACGAGAACCTGATACAACAGCATCTAATTCTTTAGCACATTCTTCTAAAACTTTAAACCCTTCTGGTCCACCAACACCACGACCACCTGATACTAAAATATCAGCTTTTGTAATATCAATACCTTCCGCTATTCTTTGAACAATATCTAAGATTTCATAATTAACATCTGCATCACTTAATTCAACATCAAAATTAATTACTTCACCTTTTCTATTAGTATCTGGTTGATTTTTTTCTAAAACACCCGGTCTAATAGTTGCTGTTTGAGGACGAAAATCAGGACAAATAATTGTACCAAATAAGTTACCACCAAAAGCAGGACGAGTAACCCATAATAATTTATTTCCTTCTTTTTCAGGATCAACTTGGATTAAAGTAGCATCAGCTGTTAATCCAGTTTTGATACGGGCTGCTACACGAGGACCTAAATCTCTTCCTAATGATGTTGCACCGATGAATAATCCATCAGGTTTAAATTCTTCAATAATTTGAGCCATACATTTAGTATATGGTTCTGGAACATAAGTTTTTAAATGAACATCATCAACAACAATAACTTTATCACATCCATAAGCAATGGCTTCTTGCGCTAAATCTTTTATATCACTACCTAAAAGAATACCAACAACTTTATATCCATCAGTTTCTTTTACTAATTTTGTTGCTTCACCAATTAGTTCTAAAGCAACATCCATTATTTTTCCATCTCTTTGTTCTACAAAAACAAAGTAATCTTTTGCTTCTTCTATTTTATACATTAATGTTGCCTCCTATACTAAATTTCTCTTATGTAACTCATCTACTATTAAATGAGCTGCTTCTTTTGGGCTACCTTCAAACAAATCAGCTTTTTTACTAGCTTCTTTAGTAAAAGTTTTTCTAACTTTTGTAGGTGAACCAGCTAATCCAATATTAGAGGGATCAACAACAATATCATCTAAATTCCATTTAATAATATCATGATCATATGCATCTACAATACCATAAGTACTCATATAACGAGGTTTATTCATTTCAGTTAAAGTTGTTAATAAACAAGGTGTTTCAACCTTAACTAAGTGATAACTATCTTCAAATTGACGATGAACAATTAAATAATCATCATGAACTTCTTCAATTTTTTCAACATAAGTTACATGAGGAATTTTTAATTTTTCAGCAGTTTGTGGTCCTACTTGAGCAGTATCCCCATCAATAGCTTGTCTTCCTGCAATGATAATATCATAATCTACCTTTTCAAGAACACCTGCTAAAGTACTTGATGTTGCCCAAGTATCAGCTCCAGCAAAACGACCATCACTTACTAAAATAGCTTCATCAGCACCCATAGCAATTGCTTCTTTAAGCATAATTTCTGCTTGTGGTGGACCCATTGTTATAACGGTAACTTTGGCATTATTAACATCTTTTATTTTTAAAGCTTCTTCTAATCCAGCACGATCATCTGGATTCATAATACTTTTTACACCATCTCTAATTAAAGTTCCTGTTTCAAAATTAATTTTAATTTCAGTAGTATCAGGAACTTGTTTTAATAAACAAACAATATTCATTTCTTTTTTCCTCCCTACTTCAACATAGCCGCTGAGACTACCATTCTTTGTACTTCACTTGTACCTTCATAGATTTCTGTAATCTTAGCATCTCTCATCATTCTCTCAACAGGATACTCTCTAGTATATCCATAACCACCAAATAATTGGACCGCCTTAGTTGTGACTTCCATAGCTGTTTCAGAAGCAAATAATTTAGCCATTGCGGCTTCTTTTGAATAAGGTAATCCTTGTGATTTATTCCATGCAGCACGATATACTAATAAACGAGCAGCATCAACTTTAGTTTGCATATCAGCTAATTGGAATTGCGTATTTTGAAAAGCGGCAATTGGTCTTCCAAATTGTTTTCTTTCTTTGACATAAGTAATTGTTTCATCAATCGCACCTTGAGCAATTCCTAAAGCTTGAGCTGCAATTCCGATACGACCACCATCTAATGTTTTCATCGCAATTTTAAAACCTTCTCCTTCTTTACCTAGAAGGTTTTCTTTTGGAACACGACAATCTTTCATAATTAGTTCAGTAGTTGCACTACCTCTAATTCCAAGTTTTAATTCTTTTTTCCCAATACTAAAACCTGGTGTTGTTGCTTCAACAATAAAAGCTGAAATACCTTTAGTACCTTTAGACTTATCAGTCATAGCAATAATGATATAAGTATCAGCTTTACCACCATTAGTAATAAATATTTTAGAACCATTTAAAACATATTCATTACCATCTAAAACGGCAAAAGTTTGTTGTCCTGAAGCATCAGTACCAGCATTAGGTTCAGTTAAACCAAAAGCACCAATTTTACTTCCATCAATTAATGGTCTTAAGTATTTTTGTTTTTGTTCTTCTGTACCAAACATATAAATTGGACTTGCACATAAAGAAGTATGAGCTGAAACAATAACACCTGTTGTCGCACAATACTTTGAAAGTGTTTCAACACAAATAGCATATTCTAAATCAGTTGCTCCTGCTCCTCCATATTCTTTAGGAAAAGGAATGCCCATAAATCCATATTTTTGTAATTTTTCAACTGTTTCTTCTGGAAATTTTTCTTCTTCATCTACTTCAGCAGCAATTGGTTTTACTTCTTCTTGAGCAAACTTCTCAAACAATTCAATAAATAGTTCTTGTTTTTTTGTTAAACCAAATTCCATTTTATCTCTCCTTTTTTGGTGCCATTACTGTAGCACTACCTTCGATTACATTTTTGTTTTCTTGATTGTAAGCTCTCACATTAAGCTTAACAATATTTTTTTCTACTTTTAACTCCGCAACTTCAACTTCGGCAGTAATCGTATCATTGATTCTTACAGGAAGAACAAACTTAACATCAATACCTAAAAAGATTGTTCCTGGTCCTGGTAAATACATTCCTAAAACTGTTGAAATTAAAGATACACCTAATATTCCATGAGCAATACGACCTTTAAACATTGTATTTTTAGCATATTCCTCATTAATATGTGCTGGATTTAAATCACCGCTAACTCCTGCAAATGTATAAACATCACTTTCGGTAATTGTTTTAGTAAATGTTTCAATCTGACCGACTGAAAGCATGTCAATAGAGTAAGATTTAATACTCATTTTTAATCCTCCCTTTGTTTTTTAATAATTTTTTAAAAAAAAAATATCAAAAAAGTATCAATTTTTAACTAACACCTAATATTATACATTATTATAATTAGTTTTTGAACATAAAAATTATTGAATTAGTATAAATAAATCTAATTTTACATTTTCTTATAATTATTATATACTTTTTATACATTGAAATTAGAATATAATAACAACGAGGAGGAATGTATATGAATATAAAACATTTAAACTATTTTCGTGAAATAGTTAACTGTGAATTTAATTTAAGTGAGGCAGCTCGTAAGTTAAATATTACGCAACCTTCACTATCTATGTTAATATCAAGTTGGGAAAACTCATATGATATTTGTTTATTTAAGAAAATAAATTCTAGATTTACAGGACTAACTGGAGCAGGAGAATATGTTTATAATTACGCTACAGAAATGTTAGAAAAACAAGAAGTCTTTTATAAAGGTTTAGAAGACTATAAAAACGTTGAATAGTTAATATTTAACATATATATTTTGGGTTAAAAAAGATGAGCATTGCTCATCTTTTTTGTTTTTAATACCTATATTTATTTTACTTAATTAAATTCTTTAATAAACCCCTAACAATACTACCACTGTTTTTGAAAACTGTATTAGTTACTTTACGCATTGCTGTTTGTTTAAGCATTTTACCCATTTGATAAGAAACAGTAGCTTTCTTAGCTTTTTCAGCTTCTTTTAATTCTTTAGCTTGTTGTTTAGCTAATTCTTTTTCAGCTTTAGCATCTATTTTAGCTTGTTCTTCTTGTTGTTTTAATTGTTGTTCTCCTATTACTTTATTTTGAAGTATTTCATAAGCTGATTCTCGATCTACTACTTGAGTATATTTAACATCAAATGGATTCATCATTTTTAAACTTGGTAAAATTGCTAAATTAACTTGGGTAATTAATGATTGTGGTACTCTTACCATAGCTCTTTCAACAGGAGTAGGTTCGCCATCTTCATTTAATATTGAAATTAAAGCTTCTCCTGTTTTTAATTCAATGACATCTTTTTCAACATCAATACCATCATTAACTCTAAATGTTTCAGCCATAGCTTTAACTGCTTTTTGATCTTTAGGAGTAAAAGCACGAAGTGCATGTTGAATCTTATTACCTAATTGGCCAAGAACATTATCTGGCAAATCAATAGGATTTTGCGTAATAAAGAAAATTCCAATACCTTTAGATCTGATTAATCTAACTAATTTTTCAATTTGTTCTAAAAATTCATCACTAGCGTCATTAAATAATAAATGAGCTTCATCAAAGAAGAAAACTAATTTAGGTTTATCTAAATCACCTACTTCAGGCATATTTTCAAATAATTCAGAAACTAACCAAATTAAGAAAGTCGCATATAATTTAGGTGAATTAAATAATTCTTTAGCATATAAAACATTAACGATACCTTTGCCTGAGCTATCTATTTGAATAAAATCATTTAAATCAATAGCTGGTTCTCCAAAGAAATTAGCTCCTCCTTGGTTTTCTAGGACCAAAAGTTCTCTTTGAATGGTGCCAATACTTGCTTTAGTAATATTTCCATATAAAGTAGTATATTCTTGGGCATGATTACCAACATCAGCTAACATGGCTTGTAAGTCTTTTAAATCTAATAATAAATATTGTTTTTCATCCGCAATCTTAAAGACAATATTTAATACTCCTTCTTGAACTTCATTTAATCCCATCATTCGAGATAATAACATTGGTCCCATCTCACTAACAGTTGATCTAATAGCTGTACCATTAACTCCAAATACATCCCATAAATGACAAGGAAAAGAAGCAGTTTGATAATTTTTAAAACCATATTCTTTAAGTCTTGAATTTATATTATCATCAAGAACACCAGGTTGTGATATTGAAGTTAAATCTCCTTTTATATCAGCCATAAAGACAGGAATTCCATTATTAGATAATTGTTCTGCTAAAACTTTTAAAGTAATTGTTTTCCCTGTACCAGTAGCACCGGCAATTAAACCATGACGATTTAATTTATTTAAATACATTACGATATCTAAATCTTTATCTTTATTTCTAGCAATATTGATTGTTGCCATAACAATCCTCCTCTTTTGTATATTTATTATATTATAAAATAAATCAATATTAAAATATAGTTTATTATATTAAATAACTTATTTCTTGGTTGCTATTAAAACAAATCCTTTAGTTTTAAATAATTTTTTTATATTAACACTAAACCCATTATTTCTTAATACTAAATCTATTTCATTTAAATCACGATGAAGATAATTATATTTAGTAAAAGAATACTGATCTAAAGTACTTTTATTCATATAAGTGACATATAAAATTCCTTGTTTTTTTAGTAATGTGCTTATCTTTTTAATGTATTCATCTAAATCTTGCCAAAAATAAATCGTATTAATACAATAAATCTTATCAAAATAATTATTCTTATTAAATGCTAAGACATCACTTATTTCATAACTAATATTATTAAGATTAGCCTTAGTAGTTGATTTAATAGCTTCTTTAATAATAGATGATGAATAATCAATACCCATTAATATTGTATGAGGATATTCATTAGCTATTAATCTTAAAGTATAACCATTACCACAACCAATATCTAATATCTTATCTTCATCTTTAATATCTAAATATTTAATTGTTTTTAAATAAATAGCTTTATTTTGTTTATTTTGAAAGTTATTAACCATTTTCCCAATAAGACCATGAGGCTTTTTAAAATGATTACTTATTAATTTATTAAACATATTATCACCTACTATATATTCTTAATATCTTTTAATTTCATTGTAAATTTATAATGAGTTTTTGAAAAACCTATCTTTTCATAAAACTTATGTGCTTCTTTTCTTTTGATATTACTAGCAAGTTCTATTAATTCACAATCTTTCTTTTTAGCTTCTTCTATTATCTTATTTACTAATTTTCTAGCAATACCTTGCTTACGATAATTTTCAAAGACATATAATTCTTCAAGTTCTGCGACTAATCCAACATGATGTAATAATAAATGATAATGAATACTTGCAAAAGCTATTACCTCATTATTATCTCTGGCTACTAAATAAGTTATATTAGTATCATTAATATTATTTAAAAATACTTTGATAAATCTTTCTTTGTCTAAGATAACACCTTCTAAATCAATAAATATTTGATAAATAATCTCTAAATCTTCTTTTCTAGCTAAATCTATTTTCATTATCTTATCTCCTATTTGTGATGAACTAAATCATAGACATAGTTCTTTTCTATACCTAATCTTTTACTTACTTGTTTAATAGCATCTTTTTTAGAAATATTAGCTATTAATAAATCGTTTACTTCTTTTAAGATTATTTCATCATTAATAACAATTTCTTCATTAATAATACTATTATCAATACATACAACTAATTCACCTTTGAAAGATAAATCTTCTAAGATTAATTCATTAACTCTAGCATAAATATGCTCTTCATTAAGTTTAGTTAATTCTCTTGAAATAGATAAATTAACATTACCAAATACTTTATTAATGATGACTAATGTTTTATTAATATTATGAATTGATTCATATAATACTAAAGTATGATGATAATTTTGATATTGCAGTAATGTTTTTAATGCATCATTAGTTTTTTTAGGCAAAAAGCCAATGAAAGTAAAAGGAATAAGTGGCATTCCAGAATTAATTAAAGCAGGGATTAAAGCATTACTTCCATTTACTACTATGATATTAATATCATTAACAATGCATTCTTTAACTAAATAAAACCCTGGATCACTTAATAATGGATAACCAGCATCACTTAATAATGCGACATTATGTTCTTTTTTAATTAATTCAATAGTTTCATTTAACTTATCATATTCATTATGTTGATGATAAGAAATTATTTTCTTATCTTTAATATTTAAATAATTTATTAGTTTTAAACTAACTCTTGTATCTTCACATAAAATTGTATTAGTTTTATTTAAACATTCTATAAATCTAGTATTTATCTCATCTAAATTCCCAATTGGGGTAGCTAATACATATAAATTAGGATTGTTATTTTTGGTATAACTTATTCTTTTCATCTTAATCACCTAAAAACATTTTCTTAACTTCATCACTATAAGTTCCATCATTATTATGAGCAATTAATGGTTTTTCAATTTTTAAACCACTTTTTCCATGAAACATACCTTCTACTAATACCATGTTAGCTTCACTATTAATTTTAGGATAAATTAAACGTAATCTTTTTGGTTCAATATGATATTTCTTCATTAATTCAATTATTTCAATTAAACGATCAGGGCGATGAATTAAAGCTAAACGCCCTTTATTTTCTAAAATAAAAGATGCATTTTGCATAATTTGTTCTAAATTAATATTAATTTCATGGCGAGCTATTTTTAAAAACTCATTATCATTAACATTACTATCTTCCTGTACTTTAAAAAAAGGAGGATTACAAATAATTAAACCTACTTTATCTTGATAATTTAAACAAAAATTATTGATATCATCATGAATAATTTGTACTTGTTCAGCAAGATTATTCAACGAAATATTTTTCATTGCTAAATCATATGCTTCCTTTTGAATTTCAATTCCTACTATCTTTTTATCAGTTAAAGTTGATAATATTAAAGGAATAGCTGCATTATTAGTACCAAAATCAATAATAGTTTTAACTTTCTTTGAAATAAAAGCAAAATGAGTAACCATAACTGTATCTAAAGAAAAATTAAACATATCTTTTCTTTGAATAATTTTTAAATTCTTATTCTCTAATAAATAATTTTCTACTTCCATTACCATTTAATGTCCTTACGAGTAACCATAAACATATTATCTTGATTTTCTATTCTAATTTCATCACTAATAATATTTAAACTAGTTACTTTATAATTTTGATTATTATAACTAACATTACTACCTAAACGAGGAAAATGTTCTTTTTCCTTAGAATAAGCTTCATTTTCAAATTTTAAACAACAAAGTAAACGCCCACATAATCCTGAAATCTTACCTGGATTTAAAGATAACATTTGATTCTTAGCCATATTAATTGAAATATTATCAAAGTCTTTAATATATTTCTTACAACAAGTTTCCATTCCACAAGGACCTATGCCACCAACTAATTTAGCTTTATCACGAGCACCAATTTGTTTTAATTCAATTCGCTTATGAAAATGACTTGCTAAATCTTTTAATAAAGCTCTAAAATCTACACGATCATCTGCTACATACATAAATAATATTCTTGTTTGATCTAAATTATATTCACAACTTACTAAGTTCATCTCTAACTCAGGATGATTAAGTAAAATTTTATTAAAATCTTCAAAACCTTTTTTATTTAATTCTTTATTTTTTTCATAATTTTCTAAATCTTTTTTATTAGCTTTACGTACTAATAAAGCAAGACTATCAATAGCAACATTACTATGTTTAACCTCATACTTTTCCACAAAAGCTAATTCTAATCCTCTTACGGTATCAACTACTACTTTATCATTCTTTTTTAAATAAAGTTTACTATCACATTTAAAATAATATTCCTTACTATTAGGTTTAAAAACAACACTAACTATTTTCATGTATTAAATCCTCCATTTCTATGGCAAACATATCAATTACTAACTTAACATTCATTGGTGTTTGTAATTGCATACGTGCTGAAAGAATTACGTCTATTAATTTACCATAATTCTTTTCATTATAAAATTTATCTTTTATTATTTTATCAAGATATTGGTATTCAAAATTATAATGAGTTAATAAAGCATACATTAAGGTTAAAAAGATAATTAGATCTTCTTTTTCTAACTTGCTTAATACTTCGTAACAAACAAGATAATAATCTTCATCAAATAATGCTTTAATCATTTTATTAATATTATTTTTAAATTCATCATAAATTCCATTACTTAGAACTTCTTTAATTTTAGTTTCATCATTATATGCTAAATAAACTAATTCAATATCATTACTATTAAATTCATCTTTTAATAAATTAATAATAGTATCTTTATTATTATTAACTAAATGAAAATTAATACAACGAGATACGATAGTTGGTAATATCTTATTAATATTATCGGTAGTGAATATAGCATATACATTTTCATAAGGTTCTTCTAAAAATTTAAGCAATGAATTTAAAACACTAGCACTTGCTTTATCAATACTTTTAATAATATAAAATTGTTTATTATTACTAGCTAATGTTGTAAACATAAATCTTTCTTGAATATTAATAGCTTCTTCTTTTTTCATATTATTCTCATTCAAATCAAAGACTAATTTATCAACTAATTCTTCTTTAAGAATATCATTTTTTTCTTTACTTGTTAGTGATTGAATATCTCCATTACTAAACAATTTTAATATAATATAATCAATAGCATCATCTAAAATAGTATTACTTGCATTTTCTAAGATAATAGCTTGTGGTAAAGCATTATTGACAACACAATTGTCAACTTGTTTAATAAATTTTTGTTGTCTATCAAAAAAACTACTCATTATTTAAATCCTCTAATTTATTTTTAATAATATCTTTGACATCATTAAAAACATGATTAATATCCTGTGAAGCATCCACTATCTCAAATCTATTTTCATACATTGAGGCAATTTGTTTATAACCTTGATAGACTTGATAATGAAAATCATTTTTTTCTAAATCTAAACGATTAATCTCACGAAAATTACTATTTTTAATACGAGCTAATCCTAATACTGGATCTATATCAAAAAAGATAGTTAAATCTGGTAAGACATCATTAATCGCAAAACGATTTAACTCCATTACTTTTTCAACACCAAGTTTTCTTGCGACTCCTTGATATGCTAAAGAACTATCAATAAAACGATCACATAAAACAACCTTATTTTCTTTTAATGCCGGTTTTATAACTTCACTAAAATGTTGAGCACGACTAGCTGCATATAATAAAGCTTCTGTTTCATAAGATATTTCTAAATTATTAGGATTTAATATAATATTTCTAATTTGTTCTGCAATTAAAGAACCACCTGGTTCTCTAGTAAGCACATAATCAATATTATTCTCTTTTAAATATTTAGCCATCATTTTAATAATAGTAGTTTTACCACTACCTTCAGGCCCTTCAAAAGTAATAAAGTAACTTTTTTGCATTTTCATCATCCTTTTACGCATTTATATTGTACTAAAAATAAGCTTTTTTATAAAGCATAATCATATAATACCTAATATTATTTTTAGAAATTATCCAAATTATTTGTAATATTAAGCAAAGATAAGAAAGGAAAAAATATATGCGTATAAAAATTATTTTAATAGGACTATTAATGATAACATCATTAATTCTCTATCAAATGTATTTTGTCTTTAATAATAAAATTGATGCCTTAGCTTTTAAAGAAAGCATACCTAATCATCATAATTATTCATCAAATAACAATTATTTAAGTATTAATAATACTATCTCTATTAATAATAAAAAATATCAATTATCAAATCAATTTAATAATCAATCATTGACTAATGGATTTGCGATTATGGAAATAAGTAAGCCTATTAATCAAAAAGGACAAACCATTATAGGAACTCATCGCGAAGCGTTTGGCAAAATAATAAACAATATTAAATTAAATGATATTATCCTTATTAACTACAATACTAAAAACTATTATTATCAAGCTTATAATATAAAAATTATTAAAGATGATGAATACAATAAATTTTATCTAGAAGATACCAATAATAATATCATAACTTTATTTACTTGTTATCCAATTAATAGCAAAGAGAAGCCTACACAAAGATTAGTTATTGAACTTAAACTAATTAAATAATGAAAGTAGACAAAAACATATTAATAGTGAATTGATAGGTATAAGTAAAAGAATACAGTAAAAATTTAAAATAAAAATAGGTTATTTGAATAACCTATTTCTTATTATTTTTAAACTAATTTATCTAATTGTTCTTTTAGATCATCTATAATGTCTTGAGTATTTTCAATACCAATTGATAATCTAATTAAACCTTTCGCAATACCTGCTTCTGCTAATGCATCATCATCCATATCAAAATGAGTCATACTAGCAGGATGTTCAATTAAACTTTCACAATCTCCTAATGAAACAGCTAAAGTAAATACTTCTAAGTTATTAACTAAAGTATTAGCTGCATCATAGCCACCAACTAATTCACAAGCAAGTAATCCAGAATATCCACCATTCATTTGTTTCTTAGCTAATTCATGATATTCATTATTTTCTAATCCAGGATAATAGACCTTCTTAATTGCTGGATGAGAATCTAAGAATTTAGCAACTTCTAATGCATTATGATTATGTTGTTCGCATCTAAGTTGATAAGTTTTTAAACCACGATTAATTAAATAAGCATCTTGTGATGATAAACATGCCCCTGTAACATCTTTTTGAATTTCAAATCCTGCTTTAGCACAAAATTCTTTAGTAGAACATATTGCACCAGCTACAACATCACCATGACCATTTAAATATTTAGTAGCACTATGAACAATTACATCAATACCAAATTTAGCTGGATTACAATTATAAGCTGAAGCAACAGTATTATCAATCATCGTAAGAATATTGTGTTTTTTACCAATTTCCGCCATTTTTTTTAAATCAACTGGTTTAATAGTTGGATTGGCTAGCGTTTCTGCATATATTAATTTAGTATTAGGTTGAATTGCTTTTTCAACTGCATCCATATCATCAAAATCTACTAAAGTTACTTCCACATCATATCTTTCTTTTAAATGAGAGATAAAAAAACTATAAGTACATCCATATAAAGTATTACTACTTACAATATGATCACCTGATTTAACAGCAGTAAATACAGCTGTATTAATTGCTCCCATTCCTGAACTTGTCATAAAACAATCTTCAGTCCCCTCTAATAAGGCAATTTTTTTAGCTACTAAATCTACAGTAGGATTTTTTCCTCTAGAATAAATGTAACCATTTTTTGTTTCAAATACTTCTCTTACTTGATCAGTATCATTAAATCTAAAAGTACTAGATGCATAAATTGGAAAATTTAATGATCTAAATTGTTCATCATGTAAAGATGAATGTAAACATTTTGTTGTAATACCCTTTTTTTCTATGTTTTTCAAAATAACCACTCTTTCTCTATTTATTTAAATAATCAAATACAACTTGTAAATGCCATGCTACTCCATATTTAAAGCAAGCTTCATCAAGTTTAAATTTTTCATGATGAATTGGATAAATAGCATCAATATCTTCATTTCTAAATCCTAACCACCCCATTGTTCCTGGAACATGTTTTAAATACTCCGCAAAGTCTTCTGAACTCATTAAAGGTTTAGTATTTTCAACTTTACCAAACTTCGCAAATGAATCTGCAGCTAATTTAGAAAATTCTACATCATTTTTTAAAGAAGTAATCAATCTCATTGACTTTACTTCAGCACTAACCCCAAAGATATTAGCAGTACTTTCTGCCATAATTTTAGCTTGTTCATGAATCATATCTTGAACTTCTGGATTATAATAACGAACATTTACACCTAATTCACATTCTTTAGGAATAATATTTCCTACTGTTCCCGCATGAATTGTTCCGACACCAGCAACAGCAACTTCCTGTGGATCTTTCATTTTCGCAATTATTGCATTTAAACTAGTTACAAAAGAACAAGCTGCTGAAATACTATCCTTAGCTAGATGAGGTGCTGAACCATGGCCAGCAGTACCAACAAACTTAATATAAATTCCATCACCACCTGCCATACGATAACCAGCATCAGCACTAGCTTCACCAGTATTCATAAAATCCATTACATGTAAAGCAAAGATATAATCGACACCATCTAAACCACCAGCTTCAATAATCTTTTTAGCACCAGTTAAATTTTCTTCCCCCTCTTGAAAAAACAATTTAACTTTACCATTAAGTTTATCTTCATTCTCTTTAAGCAATTTAGCAGCTCCTAATAACATAGCTGTATGAGCATCATGACCACAAGTATGAGCTGCTTCACCATTTTGTGAAATAAATTCTACATCACTTTCTTCTTTCATTGGAAGAGCATCCATATCAGCACGTAAAGCAATACATTTACCATTATCATTACCTAAATAAGCAATAATACAATTTGAATTATCAACACGATCAAATTTAATATTCATCTTTGTTAATTCTTCACCTATTAATTTAGAAGTATTCTTTTCTTGATTAGAAACTTCTGGATGTTGATGAAGAAAACGTCTTGTTTTTATAACATAATCTTCAACACTTTTAGCCATATCTAATGTATTCATGACTTCCTCCTTAGATAGTTTAAAAAGTAACTATAAAGTTACTTTTAAACAAAATTAATTAAAATTCCGGCGAAAATAACTGAACCAATAGTAACTGTTGTAAACCCAGCAACTAACATCATTGGTACATATTTAGCATTTAAGTATGCTGTTTCTTTTTTATCTTCAGTTAAAGCTTTAATAGCTTCTAAAGTAATTAAATAATTAAATGGGAATCCTAATAAACAATTTAACCCAATAGAGAAACTTGTATCCCATTTTTCTTTAAAAGCAAATTTACCTACAATAACTGAGAAAATAAAGATACCGATTACTCCACAGATGATTAATCCTAACATAGGAACTAATACACTAAGAATTTGATTTGGATCAGTTTTCGCAAGTGAAGCTAATCCCGCAAAGATTAATATTTGCATAACCATTCCCATACTATTAGCTTTTTGTAAAGCATTTTTTGGTAAAATACCAAGCTCTGTAAATAATACACCATAAATTAAAGCAAAGATAGTTGAACTAATTGCATATTGGCCCATAAATAATCTGGTAATTTCAGTTGTACAATAAGCTAGAACACTTACTAAACCTAATAACATTAAAATTGTAGATACACTCATATATTTATCAGGAATAAGTTGTTTAACTTCACGATCAGTATCATGTTGTTTAATTAAACTTTCTAAATCTTCTTTATTAGCTTCTTTTTCTTTTAAATCATTTTTCATTACTCTTTTTAGTACAGAAGGTAATGATAACATTCCAAAGAATTGTTGAATAGTATAAATTAACATTGGTAAGATAATTACTAATTCATTATTAGTTTGACTAGCGGCATTTGACATTAATAATGCAGCTACAAAACCACCACTAATAGGTGGTGCGGCAACAGCGGCCATTTGCCATCCAAATATTTGTGAACCGACAACAAGTACTAAAGCTGCTACTCCTAATAAAGCAGCTAAAGCAATAACTACTGTTTTCCAATTTCTAACAATATCCATGATATTGATTTGTGTACCCATATTAACAACAATTACTGTTGTCATTAAAGATAATAGAATTGAGTTAGCATCAGTAAAGCCAATTCTTTGAACAATATCATGTGGAATAATACCTACCCATGAAGTTACCATTAATATAACCGCAAAAACAAAGGCAGCTGGTATTATTGCTTTAGTTTTAGTAGATAAGAAATCCCCAAAAGCTAAAAAGGCACATAATACCGCAAATAGAATAAGTGGGCTTGCAGATAAGATTGCTGCAATTCCTGAAAGTTGTTGTGTTGCTTCCATAATTATAATCTCCTTTTAATATAAATAGTTATTCTTAGCTTCATTTTATTATTAATTTTTTGTTATTAAAATACAAATAAATCAAAAAAAATAATAACAATTTCATTTGAAACTATTATTACTTTTTATTGAAAATATATCCTCTTTTTTTATTAATTTAGCTACTAAACAATTTCATTTGAAACTATTATTTATTAAATATTAATTAATCTTTCTTTTTAAAGCAACGCTATTGCCATATGTTTTTAATAATTGATAATACATTTCATCTTGTTCAATATCAGTAATGCCATTTAATAATTTATTACTAATATCTAACATAATTTCATTAAATAATGCAGCTTTTTCTTTACCTTTATCAGTAATTCTTACTATGTTATAACGATGATCATTTTCATTATTAATTCTCTCAATATATTCTTTTTCTTCTAATACTTGAATTATTCTTGTAGCCATTGTTTTATTAATACCTAATATCTCACATAATTTATTTTGTGACACTTCATCTATTAAAGAAATATTATATACTGCTCTAAATTCAAAATACTTTAAATCACTATCTTTTATCTTATCATTAATAATTTTAATTACTTCCGTATCTATATTTAAAATTAATCTTATAATATCATTTTCTTTCATATTATCACCTAACTAAATTTTACATTAAAATTAAGTAATTTCCTATCATTTTAATGTTATAATCATAAAAGGTGGTAATAATAATGAATATCTATAATGAAACAAAATTTATTAATAACTATGTTTTAAAATTAGCTCATCATTTTCATAAATTTCCTGAACTAGCAAATCAAGAATATCATACACATTTAAAAATAATAGATGAATTAAAAAAAATGAAAATTAATTATGAAATCATAGATGATTTTAATATTCTTGCTTATATCAATAAAAATAGTAATGGGCCATGTATTGCCTTAAGAACAGAAATAGATGCTTTACCAATTCAAGAAAATAATAATTTAGCTTTTAAAAGTGTTAATAAAGGAATATCACATACTTGTGGACATGATTATCATATGGCAATTATGTTAGGTATTATTAATATCTTAAAAGATAAGAATATTAAAGGTAAAATCATATTTATTTTTGAACAAGGTACTGAAACAAATACGGGTTCTCAAAAAATACTAAATTCAGGTAAATTAGATAGAGTAGATTATATTTTTGCTTTACATAATTTACCAACTTTAAATATCAATGAAATAGGTTTAAAAGATGGTTTATTTCTATTAGGATGTGATACGATTAATATTAATTTCCATGGTAAAGCACAACATTCTGCTCTACCTACTAAATCTATTGAATTAATAGGTTCAGCTGCTAATTTAATTACAACATTTCAAGGCATTGTCAATAAGTCGGTAGATTCCACAAAAATTACTTACCTAAATTTTACCAAAGTAATAGCTGGTAATACTACTAATGTAACGGCAAGTAAAGCCGAATTATTTTTAGATTTTAGATATGAAAATAATCAAATACAAAAAAGAGTATATGAAATATTAAAAAGAGTACTTGCTTCTCATAAACATGATTATGAAGTTGAAATAAATTATCATATTTCAAGTACTACACCAGCATTAATTAATGATTCAAAAGCATATCAAATAGCATATAAAGCCATCGATGAAAATAAAGATATATTGAAATATATTGAATTAGATAAGTTAATTTTTAGTAGTTCATTTGCAGTATATTTAAAAAAGATAAAAGGTTGTTTTGCTTATTACGGTTCTAAAATAGAAGATAATAATTATAATATTCATCATGAAAACTATTTGTATAATGAAAAAGCTATTTCATCAGCATTAATTTATTATTTACAAATATTAAATGATTTACTTATTATTAAATAGTTTATCCTTATCAAAAAAATTCCAATTACTAATCTAAGTAATTGGAATTTTTATTATTATTTTCTAAATAACAACTAATCTTTTCTATTTAATACAGCATAGCTAGTTAAAGAAGTAAATACTATTAAAGCAAGCATTAAACTGTAGTAAACATCACTAGAACCAGTTTCTGGCATATTAGCAGGATCACGATAATCTGGGATACCATCGCCATCACTATCAATTGGATTCATTGGATCAGGTCCAACTTCATCAATATCAAGAATAGTATCATTATCACTATCAATATCACGATAATCTGGTACACCATCTCCATCAGTGTCTACTGGATTTGCAGGATTGCCACTACCATCACTATTTAAAGCTTCAACACTATCTGGAATAGAATCATTATCACTATCTAAATCTTGATAATCTGGAGTTCCATCTCCATCAGTGTCGACTGGATTATTTCCATCTTCACCTTTTTCTACACTATCTGGTATTCCATCATTATCACTATCTAAATCTTGATAATCTGGAGTTCCATCTCCATCAGTGTCGACTGGATTATTCCCATCTTCACCTTTTTCTACACTATCTGGGATTCCATCATTATCACTATCTAAATCTAAATAATCTGGAGTTCCATCTCCATCAGTGTCGACTGGATTATTCCCATCTTCACCTTTTTCTACACTATCTGGTATTCCATCATTATCACTATCTAAATCTAAATAATCTGGAGTTCCATCTCCATCACTGTCAACAGCTTCAGTATCTAAATCTGTATCTCCTGCTTCAACACTATCTGGTATTCCATCATTATCACTATCTAAATCACGATAATCTGGAGTTCCGTCTTCATCACTATCAACAGGAGGATTGTCCATTTGACCATCGCTATTACTATCTAATACATCTGGCATACCATCGTTATTAGCATCACCTGCTGTTGTATATGGATTATCAGGATCTTCTGCAGTTACTTGTGCTTCTTCAGTATCACTAATATTATCTCCATCAGTATCTAAATCTAAATAATCTGGGATTCCATCTCCATCAGTATCAACAGGAGTAGCAGGATCGCCACTACCATCACTATTTAAGGCTTCAACTTTATCTGGAATACCATCTCCATCACTATCTAAATCTAACCAATCAGCAGTACCATCTCCATCAGTATCTCTGATATTATCTAAATCATCACCCATTTCAACAGCATCAGGAATTCCATCATGATCATGATCTGTTTCAATGTCAGCTGGGATTTCTTCTTTAGTAGCATCTAACGCTGCTGCTGAAATACTACTATTCATCCATGATTCAATTCTTCTAACATTACCCCATGTCGCATTAGAATTATTTGCACCATCCACAACACACCAGCCATGAACACCTTGAGCACTATCTAAAGCAGTAGATGTACATAGACTTGCCATATCAGGCCAATTATTTGGATCACTACTATCAATACCACCAGTCATCGATAAAGGATAATTAATTAATGGAACTGGTGAAGTAAATAAAGTAAGTCCATTATCAGCACTTCCTTCATATGCAGTCCAAGACGAATCAAATAAATCACCACTATAACCACTATCATCCCAGTATAAAGTAGTATTACCAGCATCAGAACCATTTAATTGTTCTGCCATTATTCCACCTAAAGTTTCAACATCTTCAAAAGTGAAATAAATCGAACTAATATTTTCTATATCTATTTTAGCTGTTATAGCTTGGGTAAATGGAACAACATTACCTTCACCATCTAAACCATTCCAATAGCTTCCTTTAGGATTAGTTGCAGTTCCATTATCAGTTCCACCAGCCGCTGTTTCATTTAATGTTACATCAACTGCATCATCAAAATTACCATTATTATTAGTATCAATCAATATTTTATAGGTACCAATGAAAGCTGGATCTAAATAATGTAAAATATTTCCTGCTCTAGGATTAGCACCTTCAACTGATAAACCTGTTACTTTCGCAAGAGTATTACCACCTGAGTCAATAGGATCAGGAATTATATCTTTTGGTAAATCAGTTGCTGGAGCTTCAGTAAATATTTTATACAATTTACTAATATCAGTATTTACTGTTGGATTACCAGTTTTTTGCCAAACAGACTTATCAATTGGATCACCATTACCATCTAATAAACCTAAAGAAGAAAAGGCAATAGTAGACTCAGCACCATTATATGTATTTAAAGAAACTTTATATTGATAACCTGCATCATTAGCTGTATATAAATCAGTAGTAAAGTTATCTCCTTGTGAAAGAGTTAATTTTCTAGTCCATACACGTCCTGGAATATCACTACCATTATTTTGAGCATCAAATTTCCAATTATAGAAATTTTGATAAGTATTTGGATTCATAACATTACCGCTACAATTGTAGCTACCATCAGTATTTTCTGCCCATGAAAAACTTCTAATACCTGTAGTTAATCCTGCACGATTATGAATATAAACATTATAAGTACCATCACTTGTAACAGGTGCACTGGTCCAATCAAGGGCATCACTAGGATCAGCAAGGTTTAATCCATCATTACCTGTTGTTTGATCCACAATATTACCATTACTATCTTTTAAAATAATATCTACATAATGAGTTCCATCATCTGTTGTATTTAATGTATCACCATTTAAACAAGCATTTTGTGCAGCTGTAGCGTCAAAACCAGGCGCACTAGCATCAGTTGCACTAACATCAAATTGATTAGGATCAACACTAGTCATTGGATAACCTAAATAAGTATCTCCAGCTTGATCTTGAAACCATGACTCTGCATGAAATGTTTCACCTGCTTTTAAATAAACTTGAAAACTTGTTGACCAATCAGAATTAGCAGATGCAGCTGCAGTAATTCTTAAAGGCCCATTATTAATACTCGATTCAAAAGCTAGAACGTTATGCGTCCCAAATAGAGCAAAAAATGACAACATGAATATTGCTATTTTCTTTCTCATATTATTACCTCCTTTTATTTTATATTTGAATTTAATATCAAATAAATAATTTTTATTATATTATATAGGATTACTAAAGGTAAAGATTGAAATTAAACTAATATTAACAAAAAATGTAATGTTTATAAGTTTAAATAATTAAAAAACTCTTAATTTATAATTAAACATTATGTTAATTTTATTAAGAGTTTACATACTTTACTTTTGTACATTGGTTATTTACTTTTGATTTAGAAATTATTTTGCTATCTATCTTTTTAATTCATTAAATTTATCTTTCATCGTTGGATTATTATGTGTTAGTTTTTTAATACTTAAAGCACTAGCTTTGTCATTAGCTAATCTTAATTGATTTTCACTTGTTCTTAAACTTTGTTTTGTTTTTTCAAGATTTGCAATTGCTTTATCTATTTCATCTATTGCTTTATTAAAGTTATTACTAGCAGAAATATAATTTTTAGAAAAAGCATCTTGAAAATTTAATAATTTATCTTCAAAATTAGTAATATCAATATTTTGTTGTTTCATTAAAGCAACTTCTTGTTTATATTTTAATGATTTTAAAGCTGCATTTCTTAATAAGGTAATAATTGGAATAAAAAATTGTGGTCTAATCACATACATTTTCTCATATTGATAAGACACATCTACAATGCCATTATTATATAATTCGCTATCGCTTTCTAATAATGAAACCAAAATAGCATATTCACATTTTTTCTTGGTACGATCACTATCTAATTTTTTAAAGAAACTGTCATTTCTATGTTTAACTAGTGTATCATCAGCTTCATTTTTCATTTCAAACATTATTGAAATTACTTCATTACCATATTGATCTAATTCACGATAAATATAATCTCCTTTAGTTCCTTCATTAATATCGTTATCTTTATTAAAGATGGCATTAGGAAACATAGTAGTACGATATTTATTAAATTCATTTTCACAATGTTGTTCAAGAGTTTCACCAATCATTTTAGTAGATAAAGAACTTTTTAAATCTTTATAATAATTTATTATTTCATTCTTTTGTTTAATTTCATTTTCGTAATTTTCTTTTATCATATTTTTTTCTAAGAGATATTGTTGTTTAATATTACTTATCTCTAAATCATTCTTTTTATTAATTACTTCTAATGTTGTTTTTAATTCATTTATTTCATTTTGTTTTGTTTGATTAAATTGTGATATTTTTAATTCATTTTGAACATTTAATTTATCTAAATTATTTTTAAGTTCTATTATTTGTTGTTCTTTATTTTGTAAAGCATTAGCTATTTCTAATTCTTTTTTATTATCTAAGTCAGCTAACTTAGTTTTTAATATATTTAATTCTTGTTCTTTTTCATTTAATTTATTTTCTAATAAATTTTTATTTTGTTCTTCTAATAATTTAATTTTTTGTTGGAAGATATTTTCTTTTTCATTCAATTGTTTTGTAAGGTCTTTATTAAATTCATTAGTTCTTACTTGTTCTAGTATTTTTGCATAATTTGCTTCATCAATAGTAAATATTTGACCACAATTAGGGCATTTGATTTCGTTCATTATTTCACTCCTTATCTAAACAATTATAATATAATATGTCTCATTATGGATGCAAAATAAAAAAGTTTTTTAAAAACTTTTTTATTATTATTAAAGATATAAAATATAACCTATACCTCTTTTATTTACTATTTCATTATCTAAAGATAACTTATCTTTTAATTTGTGAATATAAATATCTATAATACGATTATTACCATCATACTTATATCCCCAAACATTATTCATAATATCTTCACGTGATACTACAGTATTCTTATGAGTTAATAAGAAATATAATAAATCATATTCTAATTTTGTAAGAGATATTTCTTCATTATCTATCATAACAGCACGTCTACTATGATCTAAGACAATATTATCTTTAATATTAAATATTACATTAGCATCTTCTGATTTACTATCTTTTAATAGTGATCTTATGCGCGCATACAATATCCTTGGTAAAAATGGTTTCGTAACATAATCATTTGCACCAATATCTAACCCATTGATGATATCCATTTCATCATCACTAGCAGATAAAACTATTAATTTAATTTTTTCATTAAAAGTACGAACCCTTTTTATTATTTCAATGCCATCTAATGAAGGAAGAGTAATATCAATGATAGCTAAATCATAATAATTATTTTTAATTAAATTTAACCCATCTAAGCCATCACTACATGTCTCCACTTTATAATTAAACATTTCCAAATCATACTTTAATGTCATAGTTATTGAATTTTCATCATCAATTATTAATATTTTTTGCATAATACATCACCCAAATTTATTATATTATATTTTTTTATTATAATCACGATAAATTGTTAATTTTTTATAAATAATTGTAAATTCTAACTTAACAATAACAATTCCCAACATTTAGCAATAAATTATTAATGAAATAATGATTATTTATGTAGTAAATCATTTTGTAAATCAACTAATTCATTGTTAATATAATATTTTCTTGGTACTCTCATTCCAAATTGGACTAATAATTCTTGTGGTATCGTTTGAGCTGACTCCGCTTTTTTAAAGATATTAGTAAATTCATCATTACCAATAATAGTAACTTCATCACCAATATTTACTGGTTTATCAAATCTAACCATGAAAGTATCCATACAAACATTACCAACTATTGTTCCTACTTGATTTTTGCATAATATTTTAGTACTGCTTTCACTTCTTCTAAAGCCATCAGCATAACCTAATGGTATAGTCGCAATAAATTCATTATCTTTTTGTGTTGTATAGTTGTTACTATAAGAGATCTTAGCACCTTTTTCATATACTTCAGTATGAACAACACTAGACTTTAATTTAAATATTGATTTAATGTTTAAATCAGCACTATATTTTGCAGGTAATATTTCTTTTAATCCATAGATAATGAATCCAGGACGATAAGCAGTAATAAAATCTAAATATTGATCATATTTTAAGGTAGTTGCACTATTAGAAATATGAATTAATTTAAATGGATAATTTAATTCAGTTACAAACTTTTTAAAAGTATTGATTTGCATTAAAGTATAGTCTAATTTATCATCATCTTCAGCTGTCGCAATATGTGAGAAAATACCTTCAATATCAACATTTGCGACTTTTTTTAAATCATTCAAAGCTTTTTGTGCTTGTTCTAATTTCCTAAAACCAATGCGATTCATTCCGGTATTAATTTTTAAATGAATATGGAGTGGTTTAGTTAATTTACTCTTTTTAATAGCATCAACTCCATATTGATTAGCTACACAAACTCTGATATTATTTTCACTTGCTATTTCATAATATTCTGGTCCAATAATGCCTAAAACTAAAATATGAATATTAGGATAATACTTTCTAATTGTTAAAGCACAATCTAAAGTAGCTACTGCTACGCCATCAGCTTCACTTTTTTCAACCATCCCAACAATTTGACGATCACCAAATCCATAAGCATTTCCTTTTACCACGCAATACATAAATTTATCTTTACATATATGTTCTTTAACTTCATTTACATTATTTAAGAAGTTATCTAAATAGACTTCCATCCATGTATTACGATAATATTTATCCAAAATTAATCACTTCCAATCTTTAGTTACATCAATCCACTCAATATAATTAGAATATTTTTCTAATTCTGGTATTGTTAATTCAATAGCTGAATCTAAACTTCCACATGCTGGAAATACTGTTTCAAATCTTTTTAGTGATTCATCTAAGTATACTTTACATTCACTATCTTTTAAAGCAAATGGACATACTCCACCTGGTTCATGTCCTGTATATAAAGCTAATTCTTCACCATTCATCATCTTAGCTTTTTTAATGAATTTATCTTTGTATTTACGATTATCTATTTTAGCATCACCAGCTACAACAATTAATAATGGTTTATCATAATTAGTAAAAGCTAATGTTTTAGCAATTCTTTTACCTTCTACTCCTAATGCTTGAGCAGCTAATTCCACTGTTGCGGAAGAATGTGGATTAATAATAATCTTATCTTCTATACCAAATTCTTTAAAATAATTCTTAACTTCATTTAACCCCATATGATATCCTCCTATATTTTTTATCATTATACGCCTTTTTTAAAATATTGTTTACTTATATATAAAATAAATTTGAAATTAATTAAAAATAGGTGTTTAATTAATTCAAGGGAGTGATATTTATGAAATATGATTTCGATAAAATAGTTAATCGAAAACATACGAATGCAATGAAAGTTGATGGATGGCGCAATTACTTATTTCCTAATAATCCTGATATTAAAATAGATTATAATAATGATGATTTAGTAAAAATGTGGATTGCGGATATGGATTTTGAGACGGCACCAGAAATTATAGAAGACTTACATCAAAGAGTTGATCATGGTATTTTTGGTTATACTAAGATATTTGATAGTGATTATTATCAAGTATTTAATGAATGGTGTGCAAGAAATTATGATATTGTTTATGATAAAAAGTGGATAACTACTTCACCTGGTATTGTTCCAGCAATAACTAATTTAATTAGTATTATTACTAAACCTGATGAAAAAGTAGTAATTTGTACTCCTTCTTATGCACCTTTTGCGAATGCGACAAAACTTAATAATCGAGAATTAGTTTGCGTACCATTAATTAAAGGTGAAAAAAGAATGGAGATGGATTTTAATAAATTAACTGAAATATTTAAAGATGAAAAAGTAAAATTATTTATTTTTTGTAATCCTTATAATCCTAATGGTATTAAATGGAATGAAAAAGAAATAACTAAATTAGGTGAATTAATTAAAGAAAATGATATGTGGATTATCTCTGATGAAATTCATTGTGATTTATATCGTAAAGGAATTAATCATAATCCTAGTATTCATTTTATTAAAGATTATAAGAAACTAATCGTTTGTCATTCTGTTTCTAAAACTTTTAATTTAGCAGGTGCTTTAATATCTCATATTATTATTCAAGATGAAGAAGTTAAAAATAAATTTGAATTAACTAAACCAGGAAATGAGAATATCTTTAGTTTAGTGGCTTGCCAAAGTGCCTATAGCAATGGCCAAAGATGGGTTAATGAATTAAGAGCGTATTTAGACGAAAACTTTAAATATTTAAAAGAATTCTTAGATAATAATTTACCTTTAACTAACTTTGAAATTCCTGATGCTACTTATTTAGCTTGGGTTGATTTCTCAGCTTATGTTCCTAAAGATGTTGATTTAACACAATGGTTTTTACAAGAATGTGGTATTCTTTTAGAATCAGGATCGCAATTTGTAGCTAATGGTGAAGGCTATGTTAGATTAAATTTAGCTTGTCCTAAAGCAATATTAGAAAAAACTATGAATCGTATTTATCAAAAATTAAAATAATTAATAAAAAAATCTCTTATTTAATAAGAGATTTTTTATTATAAGAACAATGAATTTTAATAATTTTCTTTATATTTAGCAAAATATCCTTGAGGATGACCACATACAGGACAAACTTTTAAAGCTTTCTTTCCTTTATGACGATATCCACATTTTTCACAAATCCATTCTACCTCTTCTTCATCTTCAAAAGTTTTTCCAGCTTTTAATGTATCATGCATTGCTTGATATCTTTCTTCATGTTCTTTTTCAATAGCTCCAACTAATTCCATTTTCTTAGCTATTTCTAAGAACCCTTCTTCTTTAGCAGTTTCTGCAAATTCTTTATACATTTCTGTCCATTCATAGTGTTCACCAGCAACACAATCTAATAAATTTTCTTCAGTTGTTGGAATATCACCACCATGTAAATACTTAAACCAAACTTTCGCATGTTGATTTTCATTATTTGAAGTCATTTCAAATAAATTACCTAATTCAACATACCCTTCCTTTTTAGCTTTAGCTGCATAATAACCATATTTAACACGTGCTTGTGATTCACCAGCATAGGCAGCCATTAAATTTTGTTCAGTTTTTGAACCTTTTAAATCTTTCATTGTAATACCTCCTTTATTTAATATAACAATTATTTATTTAATTTTCAATTGTAATACTCTAAAAAAACAATACTATTATAATTGATAATGTACATCTGCTATTTCTAACATTCTTAAATCATGAGTTACTACTACAATACACTTATGATATTTATCTTTTACTAACTTTAATAATTTCATAATTAGCATGGCATTATCACTATCTAAATTACCTGTTGGTTCATCACATAAAATAATTTTTGATGGTTTAATTAAAGCTCTAGCTAAGGCAATTCTTTGTTGTTCACCACCACTACATTCATAAATATATTGATCTAAACTAATATCTAAATTTACTACTTTAACAATATCGTTCATTATTTTTTCTTTTCTTTGTTTTGAATAATTAGTATATTTTAATGCTATTAATAGATTATCTCTAATTGTATAATCATCAATTAAAGCATAATTTTGAAAAAGATAAGAAATTTTGCTTCTAATAATTTTACTATTAAATAATGAGCCTATTTTCTTAGTTTTAATATTATCAATAATAACATCACCTGACTCACACTCATCAATTAAGCCAATAATATTTAATAAAGTACTCTTCCCACATCCACTATTACCTGTTATCACAGTTATCTTATTATCTTTTATCTTTATATTTAAATTGTTATATATAGTCTTTTTACCGTAGTGCTTACAAATATTTCTTAATTCAATCATTTAATTTCCTCCTTTTAATATATTTATTAATTTATTAGTATAAGTCTTTTTAAAAAATATATAAGATATCATTAAATAGAAACAATAATATATAATACTAAACATTAGTATATTACTAACTAATTGATATTGTTTAATAAGTAAACATATAATGTTAACTAAAACAATTAATATCGTATCCAATGTTATATATTTAATAAAGATTTCTAATCTCGAACTACCATTTAAAAATTTAACTTTTAAAATATCTTGTTTTGTAAGGATATAAAGCATTATTTTATTAAATATTAAGATAATACTAATTATTAATATAATAATAAAGGTTATGGTACTTACTATTAACAAATTTGTTTGTATTTTAATTTGATAAGCTACTACTTCTTTAATTTGTTTAATTGTTTTATCATAATATTTATTAAGTTTTAATTCTTGTAATTTCTTAACTATATTTTGATATTTATCTTTAATAATAAAATTAATATTATAGCTTTCTAATGCATTTAAATAAACTATCTTATCTTTATATAAGAACATTGTAGCATTCTTAATATAATTACCATTATTAATGTTAACTCCAATATCATAAGTAAAAAATTCTTGATTATTTTTTAGGATAATAATATTCAAATTATTATTTTCTTTAATAAATGTTTTAATATAATTTTGATATTTCTTTGGAATTAATAAATTATCTTTTGTATTATCAATTTTTACCAAATTATTATTTACATCATAGACTTTATTATTTTTTAAGTAATTCTCATTTATTTCAGATACATTATAAGTTCCATCATCTAATATAGGTTTAGTAGTACCTGTTCTTTCAAAAATACTAAAATTAGCATAAATACTTCCTTTTTTATTATAATATTCATAAAAAGTAAGTTCTTGTTTCATTAACTCATTATTATCTAATACTTTACAATCATCTTCATTTTGACAAGTTGCACCTTCAATATAGTAATACTTACTTAATTCATGCCATTTTTTAGTACTATTTAGATAATAATCATAAATAGTTTTAAATTTATTAATAGCATAAGATCCCGTAATTAATATAATAATTATAAGAATAATATTAATAACATTTGTAATATTATAAATTATTAAATAAATACCTTTATTTTTTAAAAGAGAAACTAAATTAATCTTAAATATTTTTTGAACTACATAAAAACGTATTAATATAGATAATATAATTGATATGATTAATGTTACTAACAATAATATTAACAGCATTATATTAAAATAAAATCTAATAAAAATTATATAGAGAACTATATAAGTTAAAAGACATAATAATATATCAATAAATATCTCTTTTTTATTAACTTCAATAAAACAATTACTTACATCATAACCATGTAATTTCCTAATTGATATCTTATTAGTATTTTTATACATAAAAATAGTTAGTACAAAATAATATATTAAAAATAATATTATAATAATTATAATTGGTTGAATAATGCTTATATTTATTTTAACTATGTTATATGGTTCCATTTGATATTGAGAATCATTTTTTAATATATAAGCAAACTTTTTAATTTCTTTTTTATCACCAATAATCTTTAAATTAATAGCTGATTTAGTTTCTTTATATTTATCAAAATTATAATAATTTAAGCACTTTTTTGATAAAAGATTTTTACTACTATAATTATTAATCTTTAATAAATTATTGTTATCTAAAATATAATATTGATAACACTTATCATTGTAATTCTCTATTACTAAAGATAAATTATATTTTTTAATTTTATCACTTATGTCATTTTTAAAATTTATACCTTCATATTTTAATGAAAAAAGTTTATAACTTTCCTTTTCAAACATATATTTACTATCTTCATTAAGTTGATAAAAATAATAAGTAACAAAAAAGGAAAGAGTTATACTTATTACTAAAATAATATTAATAACTCTTTTCATAATTTAGACTTGGTACCAATAATATGAATTTCTAACTTTTAAACATGTAGCATATTTACTTGAAGTCCAAGCTATTTTGTTTTTATATGCATATTCTTTGTAATTAATATTAAAATTATCAGGACAATATCTTACTATTACACTAGCTCTATGATATTTTGTTTTATGATCAACTTGAGAATATTGTCGATAATGAGTAAATCCTAAATATTGAACTCCATAATCAAAATATCCTTTATTGTGATCAATTTTATACCCAGTCGCACTAATAATACTAGTTGAAATAAAAGCAACTAATACTAAACTAACTATTTTCTTTTTCATTTTATTTGGCTCCTTTTAAATTTTTTATTTATTTTTTAAAAAGTTAAGGAGTTCCAATGATTTAATTTATATAAGAATAATAAATAATTAAAAAGCAAAACAATTAATGGATAAATAGTTTTACTTTTTTTAATTATTCCGTTTATATTTTCTACTAAAATTCCCACAATAAATTATCTCCTTTATATTTTTAAATTATATCATTTAACATTAATCTACCTATGTATATAATAAGTATTTATAATAGTTGATAATTATTTATATTATTATTTATACTGAAATAAAATAAAAAGAGTTATTCAGTATAACTCTTAATCTTTTTTGCTAGTTCTTGATATATTTGATAAGGTTTCTCATCTTTTTGATATAGTCCACCATTTTTAGGAGCAGCTATTGGTAACTTCTCTAATAATGGTACATTTAATGCATTAGCAACCATATCACCACCACCAAAACCAAAAATATCTAATTTCTTATCTTCATATTCATAATAAGACATATTTTCAATAACACCAAGAATATCAAATTTCATTTGTAATGCCATAATGCCAGCTTTAATAGCAATAGTTGCAGCATCTTGATGAGGTGTTGTTACGATAATTTGTTTAGCATTAGGAATAGCATTAAAAACATCTAATGCAACATCACCAGTTCCCGGTGGCATATCAATTATAACAACATCAATATCATTTTGATATCTTGTATAGTAGAAGAAATGATTTAATGCTTGATTAAGCATTGGACCACGCCAAATTATTGGTAATGTTGATCTAGTAAGAAAATCAACCGATGCAATATCAATTCCATCTTTATTATAAGCATATAATATTCCATCACTAATTCTTGGATATTTATCTACTTCAAAAATATTAGGAATACTACTACCATAAATATCACAATCAATTAAGGCAACTTTATAATTTAAGTCATTAAAAGCAACAGCTAAATTAGCTGCTACATTTGATTTACCAACCCCACCTTTACCACTTGCGATTAATAAATATAAAACATTATCTTTATGAATAATACTATTTTTTTCTAAATCTTCTTTTATTAAATCAGTAAAAGTAATTTTAGCACCTTTATATTTTAAATCTAATTTTAAAAATTTCATCAAATCTTTTTTAATATCATCTATTGTTAGATTATTGTCTTCAAAACCTAAATCTAAATATACTTTATCATCTTTAATTTCTGCTTTAATTTCTTTAAACATTTGTCCAATAGTTTTATCTTGATACTTATGTTCAATTATTTGTTTTTTTAAATCTTCCATTTTATCATTCCTATCTTAATCCTAATTTTGCAGCACAAGCAGGCCATTGCCCCCAACCTGATGCCGCATGAGTTTGAAGCCATGTAGCAGCTTTAATTTGATCTTCTCTACTAGCTAAATAAGCATATGGAGCAGTAACTCCTACATGAGCAGCCGCATTATTCCAAGTACTAGCTGTAAATTGTAATCCGCCATAAAAACCATTACCAGTATTAGCTGCCCAATTACCACCTGATTCACATTGAGCTAATTTATCCCATACGCTACTACTAGTAGTAACAACGTTAGCACCATATTCAATTATTTTATCTTTTTTCTTTGTAATAACTTTAATTACTTTAGAGGTTGTTTTTTGTTTTTTGCCATCTAGATAAACAGTAGTATATTGCACTTCTTGTTTACCTTCAACTCCTTTTTGAGCAACTTTAGTTTGTCCACTTTCTAGTTTTTTATTTTCTTTATAAACAGTTTTATAAGCGACTGTTTCTGTTTTAGTAGTTACTTTTGTAACCTTCTCATAAAAAACAAAAGATTTTATCAGAGTTAAATCTACTTTATCTAAATCTTTATCATAATCTTTAACTAAATAAGTTACTCCTTTTTTATCTTTTAAATTTTTTTCACTTAATTCACTTACTAAATCTTTTAAGTTAGATTTATATGTTGTAATTGTTTGTTTCTTACCATTTAAAGTTATTTCTAATTGTTTTTCAGTATCAAAAGTACAAGTTAGGCCTGTTTTAACAATACCTTTACCATTACATGCAAATTCATAATCACTAACTTTCTTTTGTAAAGCAAATTTTTGAATTAAACGATCTTGTGAAAATTGAATTGTTGTTACCTTTTCAGGTTTATTATTATAGATAATAGTTACAACTTTTTTCTGAGTTAAATAAACCATAAAAAACAAAGTAAAGCACATTACTAAAGCTAAAGCCATTTTAATTATCTTACTTTTAAATCGAGCTCTTCTTTCTTTATTTAAATAACTAAGTTTATTTAAAGCATCTGAATAATTCTTTTTAAATCCTTGATATTTTTCTAGACTAATTATTTTATCAAGTTTATTAGAAATACCATTAAAAAAATAAACAAAACCTCTAGCTCCATTATTTTGAGCTTCTTTTATTAAATTACTTCTTATTTTTTGTTTATATGAATATTTTATATTTTTATTATTAAGCTTTTTAACTTTACTTAAAGATAATCTTTTATCAAAAGTAATTATTTCAAAATCATTATTAATCTTAAAAAGCATTGAATCACCTGCTTACTCTATTATTATAACAAATAAATTTTATTATTAAAAATGCTCTATTATTATAATAGAAATTTATTATTAACAATAGAACATAATATGTATATTAATTTTCTTTAAATTTAAAACCTGTTTCAGCACAAATAATTCCTAAGGTAATAAGAATACCACCAATTACTAAAAAGCTACCAAAAAATTCATAACCCAGAAAGACAGAAAAGATAGTCGCAAATAATGATTCGGTACTAAATATTAATGATGTTTCAGTTGAAGTCGCATATTTTTGAAAAATTTGTTGGAGACAAAAACCAATACAACTACCAAAAGCAAGATAGATAATAGCTGGAATACAAGATTTTAATAAATTATTATCCATTGTTATTAAAGGAATACTATCTTTATTAATCAAACAATAAATTAAGGAGAAGATACAAGTACTACCTAATTGAAAAATTACTAATAATATTGGATCTTCACTCTTAACATATTTACTTATTAAAACAATTTGTAATGCAAAGAATATGGCACTAAATAAAGTTAAATAATCGCCTAAAACAAAATTACTTTGAGTTTTTAAATTAGATAGGGAACTAGTCAAATTAAAGAAATCTATTTTAAATACTAAGATAAAAAAACCAATTAACATAATAATTAATCCTGGAATTAAATAACTTTTAATTTTTTCTCTAAATAAAATAAAAGCTAATATTGGTGTAAAGACAGCATTAGTTACTACCAAAAAAGAATTTTTACTTACTGTTGTTGTTGCTAAGGCAGCGGTATGCATAGTCATTCCAATAAAAAAAACTAAACCAATAAGAGTTCCATAAATAATAGTAGTTTTCTTAACTAATTTTAATTTCTTAAAAAAGATGATACATAATAGTAAAGTAGCTAAAAAAAATCTTAAAAATTGCATTTGAGTCGCATTCATTATTTCTAAAGCATCTGCTGTTGCAATATAACCATATGCCCAAATAATAGCCACAAATAATAAACCTAATCTAACTTTAAATTTACTCATGTATCTCATCCTTAAAATTAAAGCCGGTTTCAGCCCAAATAATACCAATAGTAATTAATAAACCACCAATAATTAATGAACTAGATAAAGCAGTTCTTCCTAAAATAACCGCAAAGATAGCCGCAAACATACTTTCAAGCGTACAAATAACAGCTGTATTAGAAGCAGGTACATATTTTTGAGCTACTAATTGTAAGATAAATGAAATGATTGATGAAAAGATAGCCATATATAATAAAGATGGTAAAGCTAAAACAAAATTATTTACTTCTAAATTAGCTGGATTGCCTTCAATGAAGAAAGCAAGTATTATCGATAAAATAGTAGAAACTATTAATTGAAACATAACAATAACAATAGGATCTTCATCTTTAACAAATTTCTCTGCCGCAATAAAATGAAAAGCAAAAGCAAAACCACATAATAAAGATAAGAAATCTCCAAAGGTAATATGTGATTGAGATTTTAAATCTTGTATCGAATTTGAAATATTAAAAATATCAAATTGGAATAATAAGAAAAAGAAACCAATAAGCATCACAAAAATTCCATACCATAGATAATTCTTAGGAATTCTTTTATATAATACAAAAGCTATTAAAGGTACAAAAACAACATTAGTAACTGTTAAAAAAGCATTTTTAGGTACAGTAGAATCTTTTAAACCAAATGTTTGTAATGTCATTCCAATAAAAAAGATTGTACCAATTACTAGACCATAAATAATAGCTTTTTTAGATGCTTTAATTAATTTCTTATAAAAGACTATCATCATAATAATAGCCGCAATACCAAATCTAAATATTTGCATTTGCATTGGTGGAAGAAATTTTAAAGCTTCATCAGTAGCCACAAAACCAAGTCCCCAAATCATTGTTACAATTAATAATGCTATATTAGCTTGCCAAGTCTTCATCTAATCACTCCTTTATGGCTTACATTATAACATTACTTATTAAAACTATATATAGTAATAAAACAGAAATATTATTATTAAAATTAAAAATAGTTTTGTAAAAAAGTTGTATTAATTAAAAAAAATGTGTATTATAATACTGTAAATAGCACTTGGTGCGGTAGAAAGCTCATGATAAATTTATTTATCATGAGCTTTTTCTATACTTAGAAATTAAAAATTGTTTAGTAAAACTAAACAATCTTTAGTTTATTTAACCATATAATCGATACATAATTGCATCATAATTTTAGCATTACTATAAATAGCATCTTCTTTAGGAAAGTAATCTTTTGTGAAAAAATCATCTTGATCTTCATCTTTACTTTTTGAACCTACTGCAATTAAAGAGGTTTTATATTTCTTCGCATAATTACTTAGTGTTTCTGATAACATTTTAACATTTAAGTCATCAATTATTTTATTACCTTTTATTTTATCAATAGCATCTAAAACAAAAGCAACAGCTTTCTCATCATTACATAATGGTTCTACATCATTAATAACATAGCTTTTAGTTTTAACACCAAATCTATTTTCCATTACTTTTAAATATTCACTAATTAACCGATGAATCTCTTTTTTTGTTTCTAAATCTTGAAATCTTATATTTAAAGTCATCTCACAATAATCAGGAATAATATTATAATAGCCACCAGCTTTAAATTCTGTCATTGATACTTTATAAATTTTCTTACTATCAATATCATTCGCAATAGCACCTACAATATTAAATGCGAAATGAGAACCAGCTCTAATTAAATCGTGTTTATTATCATTTAAAGCCGTACTAATATTATTACCATACCATTTTATTTTTATCGCATTCATTCCTACTAATTGATAACCACTCTTAGCTTCATAAGTATTAACATTCATATATGATATTAAATGGGTGCCATATAAATATTCTATTTTGTCTAATAATCCTGAATTAATTATTTGCGTACTACTACTTTCTAGAGTAGAATTACTTTCAAAAATAAAAATAGCTTTACTATTTAACTTCTTTTCATTCTCTTTAAGAACTTTAATTATGCCTAACATTGAGGCTACATTACAATCATTAGCACTAACATGAGATATTTGATTGTTCTTTGATATATATTCATTATCTTCTGATTCCATAATCTCAAAACCATCTATACCCGTTCTAAAAGCAATTGCTTTTTTCTTTCTATCCCTATTAATATAAGCAATAACAGTATAGTGATTAATAATTTCATAATCAACTTTTAATTTCTTTAATTCTTTAATTATTCTTTTAGAAGTTTTATTTTCTAATCCACCAGCCTCCGCATTTATATGAAAATATTCTCTTAAAGACATAATATATGGCATCGATTTTTCTAAATCATCCAATAAACCTTTCATATTATTCATCCCTTCTTAGCTTATAGCTTTAAAATTATACCACAATATGATATTATAAAGGCAAATAATATGCATTAATGTATAAATATTAATTAGGACATATTGTTTTAGGGGGAGCTCGAAGGGATGATTACAATGCCAAGTGTTGATATAACACGATATGTTACCCACTTATCGCTGTTACTGGATGCCTATTTCACTAAATTATATAAAGAAAACGATTTATCGGCTACTGATGTTAGAATCTTATTAACTATTAGAGATGAAGAAGGTATTAATCAAGAATATTTTTCTAAGGAAACTTTATTATCAAAAAATATTGTTTCCCAAAAAATTAAAAGATTAGTTAAGATGGGTTATATTAATTTATTAGAAGATCCTTCTGATAAAAGAAATAATATTTTATCTTTAACTGATTCAGGAAAAGAAATAGCTGATTATTTCCATAAAGAACATGTAAAAGTTAATGAACAATTAGCTACTGATATTTCTGATTTTAATATTAGAAGTTTAAATATTGATTTTCTTAAAATAATTAAAAATGCAAAAAAGTTAAAATAATAATTATCTTTATTAAAAATATTTAAAATTATTTTATATTTTTTTACTAAAAATAGTTATCTTTTTTAACTTTTTTTACTTTTTATTCGTTATTTTATTTAATTAGTATATATATATTTGATTTATTGATAAATAAATTAGTAAATAAACTATACTATTAGTGTTTTAACTATAAAATTTATCATTTTTTTTTAAAATTATGAAGTAAAATATAGTTGTACTAGAAGAAAACTTATATTTATGGAGAATATATAAGTACTATCCAAATTTAAAACATTAGGATTACATATCATTACTATATTTAATCTGTTATAGTTTTACTTAATAAAATAATTATTACCCCCCTTTTTTATAAAATTATTCTTAAACAAGTTCTAATGTTAAAATTTCTTGCTAGTACATACCCTTAATCACAACATGTGATAAATAATTTTTTCTAAATTGAAAAGGCCACCATTGGTGGTCTTTTCATATATTTCTTAAGTTAATAAAAAGAACAGGAATCCTGTTCTTTTTTAAATTATTCTTTTACTGCAATTACTTCTATTTCAACACCAACATCTTTTGGTAAGCGTGCTACTTGAACACAAGCTCTTGCTGGTTTATGAGATTCAAAATATTCACCATATACTTCATTAACGATACCAAATTCATTCATATCTGACATAAAGATAGTTGCTTTAACAACATCGTATTTAGTATATCCTGAACCTTTTAAAATTGCATCAATATTAGATAATGATTGTTTAGCTTGTTCTTTAATTCCACCTTCAACAATTTCTCCTGTTTCAGGTACTAAAGGCACTTGCCCAGAAACAAATAACATTCCATTAGCTTCTACTGCATGTGAATAAGGTCCAATTGCAGCAGGTGCCTTATCACAGAAAATAATTTTTTTACTCATTTGTCTTTCACCTCGATAAATTTTTGGATTAACTCCTTTTATTATTATACTATCATTATTTTAGTTTTTCTATTTAATCATTCTTTGTCCATAAATTATGCAAGTGATTATTAATAATACAAATTAAAAGTATCAATAAAATAATATTATTATTGATACTTTAATATTTAGTTTTTATTTATTTTATTATAATAATAAATACTACTTAATGATAATGTAATACTTATTATTAATATAGATATTACTAAGTAATCATTACCAGTTTTTGGTAGAGGATCAATATTTAATAACGGAGTAGCATTCTTTACAATGTTACTCTTTTTTAAAATACTTACATCTTTAATACTATTATTATTAGTATTATTAGTAGGCAATTTAATATCATTTATATTAGGTAATATAGACCATATTGCATATAAAGTTAAATCTTTATTACCAATATTAACTATATCTTGTGGTTGATACATAGTACCAGAGCCATTACTAGTAGTATTCCATCCTAAGAAAGTTAAATCATTATTGGATATAAATCCTATCGGGCTTTCAATACTTACATTGGCATTATCATTATATGAATCGTTATCAATTAATGTTCCAGTACCACCATTAGCATCATAATAAACATGATGATCTAATTTATAAACATAATTAATTTGTAAGACTTCATCTTTAAAAATACCACTAGCATTATTAGGTGTACTTACTATTTGATAATTATTAATAGTTTTAGGTGAAGTAGTATAATCATCACCGATATAACCATTTATAATTGATGAAGCACTAAGTTTATTACCATTTTCATCAAGATAATTAATTTGAACACTAGTATCTATTTTATAATTTACTAATAAATAACTACGATAACCTGTAGTACTCTTGTTGCTGTTCGCAAATAATAAAGGAATAAAGTGATTTAAATATGTAATATCTTTTGATTGATGAGCTGCTATAGTTCCTAAATCAATCTTAATATAATTATCATTACCATTAAAAGAAGCTAACTCTTTAACAATAAAAGGCATACCACTAATATCAGGTGTTCCTAGTTTAGAAAAAGGATCAGTCAATAAATATTGTTCAACACTAACATCAGAGTCACGTTGAGGAAAAGATAACTCTCCACCACTTACATCACTAATCCATGCTTCAGTAGTCTTTTCTGTATTTGAGTAATCTTTTCTTATGGCATAAAAATGATTATTATCATTATTATAAAGAAAAGGTTCTCCATTATAGGATAATTCATACTTGTTATATCCCCAAATATAGGAATATGGCATCATAAGACTAACATGCATAGTTTTGTCTGAAGTATTTTCTATCGCAAAATCATTATGTACAACTTGTTCAGCATAACCCGTAGGTGTTGTTTGATAATAATTATTTTTTACAATAAATACTCCATAATTATTTCCATCGACATTTAGATAATCATTAACAAATTTACTTGAATCCAATGTTGGATTCGCAATAGTTTGCCCAACATTTATCAAGTGATCATCTAATTGATACTCTTCACCATGTATAGCTGGTGTTGAGGCAAATACATTTTTTCCAATTAGTATTATCAGGGCAAGTGAAAACACTAATCTCACTAATTTCTTCATAAATAACATCTCCATAATATATATTTATACAAAACTAGTATATCACATAATTTATGATTGTAAATATATATTAATATTCCTAAATATATATTAATATTATTTATAAATATTAAATTTTTATAAAAAAAGAAAGTTATTTAAACTTTCTTAAACATTTGAGTTGCTTCTTCTAATATTCCACTATTATAAGCAAATATTAAGCCATAATTAGTCATTGGAATATTTAATTCTTTAGCTTGCTTAATTCTTTTATCCATTATTTTAGCACTTAACATACAACTACCACAATGAATTATATAATCATAAGTTGCTAGATTATCTGGAAAATCATGCGACATTTTAAAATCAAAAGTATAATTATCACCTATGATATTATTTAGTATTCTTGGTATTTTAACTCTTCCAATATCTTCATGAGAAGCATTATGTGAACATGATTCCATTAACAGAATATGAGCATTATTAGTTAATGTTTTTAATTTATTAATACTCTTTATAAAATAATTTAAATCTCCTTTTTGATTAGCTTGTAAAATAGAATATGAAGTTAAACAAAAACGATGATTATTTATTTTACTTACTATTTTAAAAGCTTGTGAATCAGTAACTATTAAGCCAATATCATTATTAGTAGCTAGATAATCTTCTAACTCTGATTCTTTTAATACTATTGAGATTAAATCAGTATCTAAACATTCTCTTATTAGTTGCATTTGTGGTAAGATAATTCTTCCTTTAGGAGCTTCGCTATCAATAGGTATAACATGAACTATTTTATTAAATTTTAAATTTATATTACTTAACAATAAAGAATCTTGTTCTTGTAATAACTTAGTTAATTTCTTTTTAAATGAAATAATACTTTGATTATCTTTAATACTTAAAAATAATGCTAGAGGATATTTATTTTTTAATCTATCTAATTCTTCATTACTTAATAAATCAATCTTATTAAAAACTAATATCTTTTCATCACTTAATTTATCATATTCACTTAAATCAATTTCATTACTACTATCAATAACATATACTAACAAAGAAGCTCTTTTAATAGCTTTTTTAGTTTTATTAACTCTTAATATTCCTAAATCACTTTCATCATTAAGACCTGCTGTATCTATTATGTTAATTGGACCAACATCTAATAATTCAAAACGTTTAACAACTTCATCAGTTGTTGTGCCAGGAATATTAGAAACAATTGAAATATCTTGATTAGTTAAAGCATTAATTAAACTTGATTTTCCACTATTCATTTTACCAATAAAAACAAGGGTTGGAATTAAAGAAGGTATTTTGTCCATTAGATATATAAATCCCTTTCACCATTTTCTATTCTTTTAAAATATCCTTTTACTTTATCTTTAATTTGTTCGTCTTTAATCTTTTCAATTTGTTCAATTAAAAATGGATATGCTAAATCATATAACTCTTTATCTTTACTATCAATTGCATATTCTAGACTAGTTAATATCGCATTAGGATGACACATTTGCGCAATCTTTAATGATTCTACTTGATCATGAAATTCTTTTCCTGTTCTTCCCATTCGATAACAAGCAGTACAATATGAAGGAAGATTACCATGTTTAATTAAATCTTTAATTGTTTCTAATAGAGTTAAATTATCTCCTAATTCAAATTGTTCCTTACCATGATTATCTTCTTCATAACCACCAACACTAGTACTAGAATTAGCCGATATTTGTGATATACCTTGGTTGATTAATCTCATTCTCATATCATGATCTTCTCTAGTGGAAACAATCATTCCTACTAAAGGTTTAGCTACCCTTACAATAGAAACTATCTTCATAAATGTTTCATCATCAATGGTATTATACTTACTTAAATTTACCCCTTCAGCTGGTTTAATACGTGGAAAAGATATCGTATGGAATTCAACACCAAATTTATCTAATAATTCTTCATCATGAATCATTAAAGCAATTAAATCAAAACGATAATCATTAGCTAATCCAAATAATACTCCACCACCAACATCATCAATTCCAGCTTCAATAGCACGATGATGAGCATATAATTGACGATCATAATCACTTTTTAAACTATCGGTTCCATGTAATTCTTTATATTTATCTTTATCATATGTTTCTTGAAATAAAATATACGTTCCTATTTCCGCATCTTTTAATTTTTTATATTCTTCCACAGTAGTAGCTGCTATATTAACATTAACTCTTCTAATATCACCAGCTGCATAAATAGTTTTAATAACATCAGTTACATAATCAATATTATTATTAATTGGATCTTCCCCAAACTCAATAGCTAATCTTTTATGACCAATTTTTTCTAAAGCTTTAACTTCTTTAGTAACTTCATCTAAAGTTAAACGATATCTATCTAAATTATTATCTCTTTTAAACCCACAATACTCACAATTATTAACACAATAATTTGATAAATATAAAGGCGCAAATAAAACAACACGATCACCATAAATTGTCTTTTTTAAATCAAATGATATTTGATGTAAACGTTCTAATTGTTTTTCTTCTTTAATATTTAATAATATCGCTACATCTTGATGCGATAAGCCTTTCTTTAAACTTGCTTTATCTAGAACTTTCTCAATATCATCATAACTTGCATTTTCTGTTTCTTTAATTAAATTTCTAATATACTCACTATTAATAAAACTTTCCATAAATACTCTCACTTTCTATAATTACCAATACTAAAATCTATTTTCATATTAGCTTGTTCAATATCTTTTTTAATAAGTTCAATAAACTCATCTGATTCATCACCTTGATATGATTTGTTTTCATACAAAGTATAACTCTTCCTTTTATCAATATCTGATAAATTAATCATAATAACATTACATCCACTTAATAAAGCTTTCAACCGTCCTGTTTTATCTAAAGAAGAAGTAGCTGTTGTCGATGGCAACAAGGCATGAGGTACAATTAAACGAGCCAAAGCATACATAACTAAGACATGTTCTAATTTACCATTGCTCATATCTTTAAAAGGAGTCGCATGATGTCTTAAATAGGGCCCTATTCCAATCATTTGTGGTTGAAACTCTTGTAAGAACAATAAATCTTCAACTAAGTCATCATTAGTTTGAAATGGTGAACCAACCATTAAGCCAGCCCCTGTTTGATAACCAATTTTTTTTAAATCATTTAAACATTGCATTCTATTATCAAAGCTCATAAATGAAGGGTGAAGTTTCTCATAATGCTTTTTAGAAGCACTTTCATGCCTTAATAAATAACGATTAGCACCAGCTCTAAATAATGCTTGATAAGTATCATAATCTTTTTCACCAAGTGATAATGTTATCGCAACATCAGGATAATCATTTCTTATTTTACCTATTATTTCTTCTAGTAATTCTTTTGTATAATAATCATCTTCGCCACCTTGCATTACAATAGTACGATAACCTCTTTGATAAGCATAAGTAACTATTTCATAAATTTTATTCTTATCATAACGATAACGATGAGCTGTTAAATTACTTTTTCTAATTCCACAATAATAACAATCCTTCTTACAATAATTTGATATTTCTATTAAACCTCTTATAAAAACTGAATCATTATAAATAAGTTTTCTTTTTTGATAAGCTAATGATTGTAATACACTAAATACTTCATCATTAATATTATCTAAAATATATAAGAAATCATCTCTCTTTAATTTAATACCATTATTTAAATCATTAAAATAAGAAATTAATTTATTATTAGTATCATTATCATTTTTATTAAAATAATTGCTTATAATCATTGAATCACCTTTTTAATTATATCATTATTAATTAGATAATATGTATATAAGTACAATAAATTTCATACTTTATGTTATTTCTATAATTATTTATTATTAATATTTAATTTCTTTATTAAAAAGCATATAATTACATCAGGGATGTGATTATATGGAAACAAAAATTTTATATTATGAAAGTAATGATTTAATTGATTTTAATGCACAAGTAATTTCATGTGAAAAAAATAATGATTATTATGAAATAATTCTTGACCAAAGTGCTTTTTATCCTGAAATAGGAGGAATGCAATGTGATCAAGGTACAATAGATAACTCATTTATTGAAAAAGTAATTAAAAAAGATAATAAAATAATTCATTTAAGCAAACAACAAGTACCATTAAAAGAAGTAGAATGTCATATTGATAAACAAAAAAGATTTACTAATATTCAAGCTCATGATGCTCAACATTTATTAAGTGCTATTTTAGAACTGGATTATAATTTAGAAACAGTATCACACCATACTTTTAATACTTACTATGATTTAGTTTTAGAAGGAAAAAACTTAGATGATAAGATAATTAAAGAATGTGAAAATAAAGCTAATAAATTAATATTAAAACATGCTAGAATGAATATTGAAATATTAAATAAAGAAGAATATCTTAATAGAGGATTACCATATAATGAAAAATATGGTAATGAAATAAGACTAACCAACATAGAATACTTAAATGATAATAATGCTTGTGGTTGTCTTCACTTTGATAATATGGATAAGATAATGCTAATAAAAATATTAAGTTATGAGAAAATAAGAAACCAATATCGTATTATCTTTACTTCAGGACTTAAATTAGGAGAACTATTACAAAATTATTATGATTTATTCGCGACAATAAAATTACCATTAAAAGCAAACGAAGATAATATTGTAGATAAAGTAAATGATTTAATAAATAAAAATCACGAACAACACAATACTATCAATGAATTAAAAATAAAACTATTTGAAAATGATATTAACCAATTACTAAATAATAATAATCACATTGTTTATTATAATAAAGATATAACTTATGATGAATTAAAGTTAGTAGCTAATATTATAATTAATTCACGTAATAAAGAAGCATTAGCTTTCTTACAAATTAAAAATGATACTAAGTATCAATTTATTCTAACTAAAAATAAGGATAATGATATTGATTTAAGTAGTATCTTTACTAAATTAAAAGAGAAATATCCTCTTAATGGTGGAGGTAAAGGCTTACAAGTAAATGGTCAATCAGAAATAGATTTAAGTGAAATTATTAAAGAATATATTTAAGATAAAAGGTCTTCGTATTTGAAGACCTTTTATTACTTTTCAAATATAAATAAACTTGGTTTTTTTCTATTCATACTTATAAACCACCTATTATTTAAGAGTTTAAAAATTATAACATTAATAATATTATAGTATCAAATAGCTTTAATTAATAAAGTTGCTTTTATAATTATTCTATTGTTAGAGCTTTATTACCATAGCTTTTCCAAGAACTTTTAAACTTACTATGACTTACTCTAAATTTACCATAGATTGGATCTTGAATATAAACATACTTATTATCTATACCATAAATTAAATAAACATGATAATTACTCATAGTATATCTTTTATTACCATCTGTATCAATATAATGGAATTTATATCCTGCTGCTCCAACACGACCAGTTCCCCATATAATTACTGGATTACCAGCTAATAAATCATTTCTAAGCCCTGTTAAACTATAATTATAATGTGTAACACTTGTTCTTCCTGTCTTATTAGCTAATTTTTGTAATCCTTGAGGATTTATTCCCCAATTTGAAGTAGCAGTCATTATACCTTTAGGACTACCCAAGAATTCTTTTTCTGGATTATTCCAATACCATTTACCATTTTTCTTCCATGGTTTTTGATGTGATTTAGCCATATTATCATAAAACCATGTTGCACTATAATTTTTACCTTTAAAATTATTAGCCATCATTAAAGAAATCATTTCACATCCAGATGGATAACCTAATCTAAATTGATAATATTGCGGTATAGTAGTTAACTTAGTATAATATTGTCCATTACTTTTAATATAACCAGTATAAATAATTTTATTATCAGCTTTACCATAAAAGTATTTTGTAGTTATTCTTGATACATGATTTCCATAAGTAGTATAACTCTTATAGTAATATCTTATTGTAGTATATTTTAATGAATAAACATACTTACCTGCTGATGAAATATATTTACCATTATACTTAAAATAATATTGATTATAGAGTCTTTTACCATGATTACCATACATAGTATTACTTAAATAGTAATATTCACTTACTACTTTATTGTTAGTTATTTTCTTAGCTAGTTTAATTGTATTATTGCTGTTGTAATAGAAATTATAACTATATGATATTCTATTACTATGATTAGTATACTTAGTATTACTTAAATAATAATACTCACTAACTACTTGATTGTTTGTTATTTTCTTAGCTTGTTTAATTGTATTATTACTGTTGTAATAGAAATTATAATAATAAGATATTCTATTACTATGATTACCATACTTAGTATTACTTAAATAATAATACTCACTAACTACTTGATTGTTTATTACTTTTTTAGATGAATTAAGAGTATTATCGCCGTTATAATAAAAATTTAATATATAGGATATGTTATTTTCACGATTTTCATATGAAGTATTACTTTTATATGTATATTCTTGTTCAACACAATCATTAATTACTTTACTTGCATAACTAAGTTTATTATTACTAGTGTAATAGAAATTAAATTGATAATTTATATTATTACCAAAATTATTAATAGTAGTATTATCTTTATAATAATATTCAATTACTACTAAATCATCTACTAATTTTCTTGCTAAATAAATATTATCATCATTATCATAATAGAAATCTAAAATATATGAATAATTGTTTTGATAATTATCATATGAAGTATTACTTTGATAGTAATATCTTGTTTCAACACGATTATTAATTACTTTATCTATATAACTAATATTATTATCTACATAATAAAAATTATATTGATAACTTAAATTATTACTATAATCATCAATAGTAGTATTGTCTTTGTAATAATATTCGCTAACTACTTTATTATTAATAAGTTTTTTTATTACTTTAATGGAATTATCATTATTATAATAAACGTTTAATTGATAATCTATATTATTATCTTTATCATCAAATAGTGTATCTGCTTTATAGAAGACTTTACTAACCACCTTATCATTTTCTTCAGTAGTGCTACTAATTAAATAATTATTATTATCATATTGATAAGTTATTTTAGATAACAATACATCATCACTTTCATCATCATTATCATTATCTTCATAATACTCTTGGATAACTATATTAGTATTACTATCATCATAAACATCTTTTACTATCTCTTTAGCAAGAATATTATTACTAAATGATAAGAAGAATGTAAAGATAAATATTAAAATAAATAACTGCCTTTTCATAATTTTAAATCCCCCATTAACTTAATAAAAAAACAATAAATAATTTAAATTTGTTAATAATTATTATTTATTGTTTTTTATTATAACATAATGTGAATAAAAATATATATATTATTTATTTTATTATTTATTGCCCCAAAATCTTATGTATTTATATCCTTGATAAATTAATACTATTGGTAAGAAGATACAAGTACTAACAAACATTACCATCAAAGTTTGTTCGCCTGCTGCTCCATTAGCAATACTTAAACTATTAGCTGGATCTAAAGTACTAAAAACAAAATCTGGTACTAAACTTAAATAACCAGTTATCATAAATAGTAACATTCCTAGAGCCATAAAGATAAATGCAAGTAAATATTTACCTTTAAACGCCGCAATGCCACCAACAACACTTAGCAAACAACTAGCAATTGGTAAAGCGAATAAATAGGGAATATCTTCAAATAATCCTCGATTAAAAATATTTCCTTTAGCATTTAATCCAACAAATATCAAAATTAAGAACAATGATGCAAACAAAGAACCAATTTTAATTAGTTTATCAAATTTATTAGATACTACTTTTTCTACGTTCATCTTTAAAAATAAACTACCCATTACTAAGGCATATAAAACAAACATTAAGGCAGTAAAGATAGGAACCATTCCAAAGATTGATAAGAATGAAAAGAATGAATCATTCATTAAACCATCTGCATTCAATGGTAGACCAATAAACATATTAGCACTATATACTCCTAATACTACTAATAATCCAGCACTTGAAATAAACCAACACCATTTTAAAACAGTACTTAATTTACCATGTGATTTATCAATTGTTTCAATTGATATACCTCTAAAAATAATTAAATAAAGTAATAAGAATATTGGAATATATAAATTACTTAATATACTAGCAAATGCATTAGGAAATGCCGCAAATGTTCCACCTACAGCTAAAATTAACCATACTTGGATACCATCCCAATGTGTTCCAATAGCATTATTTATAACTTCAAATTTTTCATTATCTTTTCTAAAACTACTAGCTAGAATACTACTTCCCGCAATGAACATTTCTTGAGCAAGATAAATTCCCCAAACTAGAGCTAATAGAAAAAACCATAAATTAGATAAAAATTCAAAACTCATTTTAGTGTTCCTCCTTTTTATGATAATCATATGAGATTGTAGCCATAGACTTCTTAGTTTGTACTCTCATTAAATAAATGAATATCACAAAAGATATCACATATAATAAAAGAATAGTTACTAAACTAAAAGCTACAGAAGCAACTGGAACATTAGAAATAGCATCTTCTGTCTTTAATAAATTATAAACAATCCATGGTTGACGTCCAACTTCAGTAACAACCCATCCTGCCATAATCGCAACATATGCTCCAATAAAAGTCCATTGGAAAATTCTTAATAAGAAGCGAGATTTAGTATAACGTTTATGGAAAATTACTTTTATTAAAGATAATAAGATTATTATCATACCAATGATAACCATAATATAGAATGCAGCAGTTACTAAAGGCACACCACCTTCAATTGCTTCAAATTTAGTTGGTTGAACTTGAATAACATATCCCATATAACGATGTCCAATAATTGGTACGATAATACTTGTAATTAAAGCTACCCATCCTGCTATTTTCGCTGCTTTTTTAAATAGTTCTCTTTCATAACCTAACTTAGGTTTAATTAATTTAAAAGAACAAATAGCTAATACAAATAATGAACCTAGAAGCATGGCACTAGCCACGGTATGAAGCAACATAAACCATGTATATGGATTAGTTAAAACAGTAAAGATATTTGTTAGAATAACTTTACTTCCATCACTAGCCATTTCATATCCAACAGGGTGTTGCATGAACCCGCTCGCGGTAATAATCCATAGTGAAGAAATAGAAGTTCCTAAAGTAATTAGCCACGCTGCTATCACACGAAAACGAGGTGATATCTTAGCTCTTTTAAAGATATAAATACCAGTAAAAGTAGACTCTAAAAAGAAAGCAATTAAAGCTTCTAAAGCTAATGGTGGCCCAAATACATCACCCATAAATGAAGAATATCCACCCCAGTTTGTTCCAAACTGCAAACTCATCGCAATACCAGTTACAATTCCAATAGCATAATTAACAATAAAGAGATTTCCAAAGAAATCAGCTAATTGTCGATAGCCATCGTCCTTTCTTTTTGCATGCAAAGTTTCAAAAATAGCAATTAGTAGAATAAGACCAATTGTTAGTGGTACAAAAATAAAGTGGTAAGCCACAGTTAAAGCAAATTGAATTCTGCTTAGTATTACTAACATATAATGACCTCCTTTAAATATTTATATTTATATAATACTCTAAACATAAATATTTTTCACTATAAATAACTCATTTTCTATATAATTTATTAGTCAAATATCTTAAAATTAATGCTATAATAACATAAATCTTATGAAAGGATTGAAATAATGAAAATAGCTATAATAGGGTTAGGTAATGTTGGATCAACTATTGCATATCAATTATGTAATATTGATAAAGTAAATGAATTAGTTTTATTTGATATTGATGATAATAAAGCAAAAGCACAAAAATTAGATATTGAAGATGGTAATGCCTCATTAAATAAAGAGATTAAAATATCTTACAATAATGACCAAGAATTAAATGATACAGATATTATTATTTATTGTGTTAGTATTGGAGGCATTCCTAATAATCGTTTAGAAGAATATAAAATAACTAAAAAAATAACAGAAGATGTCGCTAAACAAATAAATAATACTAAGTTTAATGGTATTATTATTTGTGTAAGTAATCCTGTTGATATTATTACTAATTATTTACAAAAATTATTAAATTATGATTATCATAAAATAATTGGTAGCGGTACTTTATTAGATACATCTCGCTTAAAATGTTATTTAAGTAATAAATTGGATACAAAGATAAAAGACATTACAGGATATATTATTGGAGAACATGGAAGTACTCAAGTACCAGTGTTGTCATCTTTTAAAATAAATAACAGATCCTTACTAACATTAATTAATGATGAAGATAAAAACTCAGTCCACAAAGAAGCTTTAGAAAGAGCCTTATTTGTAAAAGAAACTAAAGGATTTACTAATTATGGAATTGCCAGTAGTGTATCTTTAATAGTAGATATTATTATTAATCATAAAAATAATATTATTTCTATATCAACTTATGATGAAAAAGAAGACTTATATTATGGATATCCAAGTATTTTTAAAGATAATAAATTTATTAGACAAGAAATAAGCTTATTAGATAATGAAAAAGAATTACTTAATAAATCAATTGCATCAATTATAAAAGTTAAAGATTTTTAATAAAATATATAAAAAACAGATTAAGATATAATTTCTCAATCTGTTTTTTAATAAATACTTATTAAATTTAAAAAAAGGAATAAAAAAATAAAAAAATTTCTTTATATGTACTTGTTAGTACGTATATATATTAACATAATCTAAATTATTATAATAAGTATTCTAATAAATATACATATCTTATTCATAATATATCCATATTATTCTAACTCAATTGCTTTGCCAATCTTAGGCATTTTAATATTAAAGTTAGCACTAATAGTTGCACCAATATCCGCAAAACTAGCTCTAGTATCTAATAGTTTACCTTCTTTTAATTGATTATAATATATTACTAAAGGAACATATTCACGAGTATGATCACTACCACTATAATTAGGATCATTCCCATGATCTGCACTTAACATTAATAAATCATCATCTTTTAAATTAGCTAATAATTCACCTAATTGAACATCAAATTCTTCTAAGCACTCGGCATAACCTATAGCATTACGACGATGACCATATACCGCATCAAAATCAACTAAATTGACAAAACATAAACCATTAAAATCTCTATTTTTAACCATATCTATAGTTTTATTCATTCCATCTTCATTAGATATTGTTTTATTAGATTCATCTAAACCTTTACCATCAAAAATATCAAAAATCTTACCTACTGATATTGTAGCTAGATGAGCATCTTGCATAAAATCTAAGACACTATCTTCACTAGGAGCTAAAGCATAATCATGACGATTACTTGTTCTTTTAAAACTTCCTGGTTCTCCTATAAATGGACGAGCAATAACACGACCTACTAACCATTCTGGTTTCATACATAATTCACGAGCTATTTCACAAAACTTATATAACTCATCTACTGGTATAACTTCTTCATGAGCAGCAATTTGTAAAACAGAATCAGCACTAGTATAAACAATTAAAGATTTATCTTTTAATTGTTGAGGACCTAATTCCTCAATAATTTCTGTTCCACTAGCTGCTTTATTACCAATAATTTTATGTTTAGTTCTCTTTTCTAATTCATCAATTAATTCTTTAGGAAAGCCATGCTCAGTAAATGTTACAAATGGTTTAGTGGTTTTAATACCCATAAACTCCCAATGACCAGTCATCGTATCTTTACCATTACTTAACTCACTCATTTTCATTACTAAGCCATTAAACTTAGAGTTATGATATTCTTCTAAATCACTTAGATTAGTAAATCCTAATTTCTTTAAATTAGGAATATTAACTTTTTTAGAAGTTAGAATACTTCTTAAAGTATTGGCATTTTCATCATTAAATTTTTTAGCATCAGGCATAGCACCAACACCTAAAGAATCTAATATAATCAAAAAAATTCTTTTAAATTTCATTTTTATCACCTATATATATTATACTTATTTTTTAAGATTATAACTTAAATTTAACTTAATAATCCTATTTTTATAAAATATTTATCTAATTTATTTAATTATAAAATAATTTATTATATGTATTATATAATTTTATACTTGATAAAATTTGTTAAGTATACTAAGATATAATTATAAATTATTACTCATACTACTTTATTAAGGGGAATCTAAAATGATTATTACTAAAGAAACAGATTATGCCATAAGAATAATTAGAGCGTTAGCTACAACTAATAGATTAAATGTTAAACAGATTTGTGAAATGGAAAATTTACCAATTCATTTTTCATATAACATAATTAAAAAATTAGAAAAAGCTAACTTTGTAAAAATTATTAGAGGAACTAAAGGTGGTATTGAGTTAATAATTGATATCAAACATACTAGTCTTTTACATTTACTAGAAGCAATGGATGAAAATTACTATTTATGTGCTTGTATGAACAACAATTATGTTTGTCAAAATAAAATAAATAAGAATAATGTTTGTCAGGCCCATACTAAATTATTATCTATTCAAAATGATTTAAATAATGCTTTTGCAAGTACAATGTTAGAAGAATTAGTTGCTTAGAAATAATTATTGGGAGGTATTAAGATGTTTAAAACAACTGAAGAACATGAGGCACTGCGTAAAGAAATAAGAGAATTTGCGGAACAAGAAGTAAAACCTATTGCTTTTATGCTTGATCAAGAAAATCAATTTCCTCATGAAGTAGTTAAAAAAATTGGTGAAAAAGGATGGCTAGGTATTCCTTTTGAAAAAGAATATGGTGGTATGGGATTAGATCATATTTCATATTCAATTGCTGTTGAAGAATTATCAAGAGTAGATGGAGGAGTTGGTGTTATTTTATCAGCTCATACATCATTAGGAAGTTGGCCTATCTATAACTTTGGTACTGAAGAACAAAAGAAAAAATATTTAGTTCCATTAGCTAAAGGTGAAAAAATTGGAGCCTTTGGCTTAACAGAACAAAATGCTGGTTCAGATGCTAGTGAAACAGAAACTACTGCTGATTTAGATGGCGACCATTATGTTTTAAATGGTACAAAAATATTTATAACAAATGGTGGTGAAGCTGATACTTATGTTATTTTTGCTTCTACCCAACCAGATTTAGGAGTCAAAGGTATTTCTGCTTTTATTGTGGAAAAGGGAACTGATGGTTTTACTTTTGGAGATCACTATGATAAATTAGGAATTCGTTCATCAGCAACTTGTGAATTAATTTTTAATAATTGTAAGATACCTAAAGAAAATCTTTTAGGACAAGAAGGTCAAGGATTTAGAATTGCTATGGCAACACTTGATGGTGGAAGAATTGGTATTGCTTCACAAGCTTTAGGTATTGCTCAAGGTGCTTATGAAGAGGCTGTTGAATATGCTAAAGAAAGAGTCCAATTTAATAAACCAATTGCCTTTCAACAAGTAATTTCATTTAAATTAGCTGATATGGCTACTAAAATAAGATGTGCTCGCTTACTATGTTATAGTGCTGCTGCCATGAAAGATGAACATGTAAATTATGGAATGGAATCAAGCATGGCTAAAATGTATAGTTCAGATATTGCTTTAGAAGTAGTTAATGATGCTGTACAAATATTTGGTGGTAATGGTTATCTAAAAGGTATGAATGTAGAAAGAATGTATCGTGATGCTAAAATAACAACTATTTATGAAGGTACTAATGAAATTCAAAGAAGTGTTATTGCTTCTTATATTGTTGGAAAACCACCTAAACAAGATAAAAGTGGTATGCAAGCTAAAAAAGTAAATGCTATTACTGGTGAAAGAAAAAAAGAAATCTTTAAAGAAGGAAGTGCCCAAGATAAAGTTAATGCTTTGGTTGCAGCCTTAAAGAAAGATGGCTATGATTTTACTGTTGGTATAAATATTGATACACCAATTAATGAAGCCTCACGTGTCGTTAGTGTTGGAAAAGGTATTGGTGAAAAGAAAAATATGCCTATTGTCTTAGATTTAGCTAAAAATGTAGGTGCTGCTATTGGTTCATCTCGACCTGTTGCCGAATCTCTACGTTATCTTCCATTAAATCGTTATGTTGGAATGTCAGGACAAAAATTTACTGGTAATTTATACATCGCTGTTGGTATTAGTGGAGCAGGACAACATTTAAAAGGTATTAAAAATGCTTCTACTATAGTAGCAATTAATAATAATGCAGGAGCACCAATTTTTAATAATTGTGATTATGGTATTGTCGGTGATTTATTTGAAATAGTACCATTACTAAGCAAAGCTTTAAATACTGGTAAGAAAAATCCAGAACCAGAAACTAAGAAGATTAAACGTGCTACTCCAAAGAAATTACCACCTGTTAATGAACATTATGTATGTTTAGGTTGTGGCTACGAATATGATCCTGAATTAGGTGATCCTGAAAATGGTGTAAGTCCAGGTACTATTTTTGAAAAAGTTCCAGATTCTTGGATATGTCCTGATTGTGGTGCTGAAAAAGCAGATTTTATTAAGGAAAGATAGAGAGGAGTAATAACATGGAACAAGTAAGAAAAGTAACTAACGATATTACATGGGTTGGTGCTAGTGATCATCGTCTAGCATTATTTGAAAATATTCATCCTCTAACATCAGGAGTTTCATATAATTCATATTTGTTATTGGATGAAAAAACAGTATTATTTGATACAGTAGATTGGTCTGTATGTCGCCAATTCTTAGAAAATATTAGTTATGTTTTAAATGGAAAAGATTTAGATTATTTAATCATTAATCACTTAGAACCAGATCATGCAGCTTGCATGGAAGAAGTATTAATTAGATATCCTAGAGCAAAAGTAATCAGTACTGAAAAAGCCTTTATGATGATGAGCCAATTTGGCTTTGATGTAGTTGATCGATTCATTGAAGTTAAAGAAGGTGATACTATGAGTTTTGGTAACCATACAATCGCTTTTGTGGAAGCTCCAATGGTCCATTGGCCAGAAGCAATGGTTAGTTTTGATGCAACTGATGGAGTTTTATTCTCAGCTGATGCATTCGGTTCTTTCATAGCCTTAGATGGAGTATTATTTGCGGATGAAGTAGATTTTGATCGTGATTGGATTGATGAAGCACGACGTTACCTAACAAATATCGTTGGTAAATATGGACCTCAAGTACAACATTTACTTAAAAAAGCAGGACCTTTACTACCAGATATTAAATTTATTGCCCCTTTGCATGGACCAGTTTGGCGTAAAAATTTTGATTACATTTTAGATAAATATAATAAATGGTCTACTTATGAACCAGAAGTTAAAGGTGTCTTAATCATTTATGCTTCAATGTATGGTAATACTGAAAGTGTCGCAATCTCTTTAGCAAGCAAACTTAGAGAAGCTGGTATTAAAGATGTTAAAGTAAGAGATGTCTCTAATACTCATGTATCTTGGTTAATAGCTGATACCTTTAAATACTCACATGTAGTTATTGCATCTGTTACATATAACTTAGGAATATATCCTTTAATTCATAATTATTTAGAAGACTTAAAAGCCTTAAATGTTCAAAATAGAACATTTGCGGTAATTGAAAATGGAACTTGGGCACCACAAGCTGGTGATAAAATTAGAGAGTTCTTAGATAAAGAATTAAAAATGATGACAATCTTAAATGATGAGTTAACCATCAATTCTACACTAAATGAAGAAAATGGTGGTAAAGAACTTAATCAAATGGTTGAAAGTATCGTTGATTCATTTAAACAAAAGTAAAAATAAAGAGAATGTTAATTCATTCTCTTTTTTATTATATAAATTAGTATTTAATAAATGTAATTTATTTGATATAATTTATAAATCTTATTTATTTTAAAGGAGTACTGTAATGAATTCAATAAAAGAAAAACTATTATTTCCAATCATCTATTTATTTAAAATGGGAGCAACTATACCCCATATGAACTATTATTTATTTATTGATGATAAGGGTAACTCCTTTAATGGAAATCAAAAAATAATTTTTGAATATATGTTACAAAAATATCCAATGAGAAAATATGTATGGGCTTTTAAAGATAAAAAACAAATTATAGCTTTTAAAGAAAAATATCCTCAATGTCACGCAGTTAAATATAATTCAATAAGATTATGTTTTTATCTACAAAAATCTCGATATTGGATTTTTAATTTTGTAACTCCAAATTATTTTAAAATTAGTAAGTATACATTCTATTTACAAACAAGTGATGATCTTAATATCATAGATGAAGATAAAGATAAATTAGATTATTTATTCACAAAAGATGAAGAGAGTAAAAATAAGTTAATTGAAGAATATAAAATAAAAGAGAAAAAAATAATAATAAGTGATTATCCTATTAATGAACAAGGAAATGTAAATTGGGAAGAAATAGATAAAATCTTATGTCAATAATGTATAAAAATGGATAATTAATTATCCATTTTTTATTGTTCATTTTTCTCTTCTTTAACAATAGTTAAATAACGATAAACACTAGGAACACTACAATATAATTGATTTGCGACTTCATTAACTGCGCCTTTGATAAAAAATATACCTTTTTCTTCTAAATCTTTAATAATATTATATCTAGTTTGTGTTGACATATAAGTTATTAATTCTTTTCTAATTTCATTAGATTCATTTTTTAAATCAACATTAGTATCTTGTATGAAAATATCATTTATGGTACTAATAATTACATCATTAAGTGATTCATTAATTACTTCAATAGCTTCACTATTATGATTTTCAATTTTCTTTCTTTCTTCTAATACTTCTTTAGGATGAATTAATCTTAATAGACTTTCATTAAGATTTAAAAATTTAGAATCATCAAAACTAATAACTAATAGTCCTTCTAATTCATTATTATCATCTTTAATAAATAGAGCACAAGTTCTTATTATTTTATCAAACTTATTTTTAACATGATAATTTAAGTCATAATCTTTTTCTAAATATATCTTATTTTCTATACATTTTTTACCATATTCTGTTAAAGAACCACCAACTTTTCTTCCAGTAATCTCACCATTAGCAATTTTAACAATTTCACCATTATTAATTGATAAATCATGAAGAACAATTTCATAGTTTGATCCAAGCATTTTGTCTAGAAAATCAACCAAAATACAATAAGGTTTTAATTTAGGATTCATTATATACACTCCTCATTTTTTTCTATTTTATCATATTTCCTTATTATATTGAATTAATATTTTTAATATTATTTATTATCATATAAATATTAACAATATAAAAGCTTCCTTATAAGGAAGCTTTTAATTAATTATTCAATTGGTTTTAAATGTACTTGGAAATGTCTTAATACAGGAGGTTCCCAAGCAATTTCAAATCCTCTAGTGTATTTATCTGCTCTTTTCTTAATTTCTATTAATGCATCTGCCATTACATCAAAATGAGCTTGAGTATAAACACGACGAGGAATAGCTAAACGAGTAAATTCAAATGCTGATTGAACTGGATTACCTTCAGCATCATGATCCATTAATAATGAACCAATTTCACAACTTCTAATGCCAGCTTCTTTATATAATTCAACAGCTAATACTTGACCAGGGAATTCATACCATGGAATATTAGGGAACATAGCAGCTGCATCGACAAATAATCCATGTCCTCCAACTGGTGCTTGATAAACAATACCAGCTTCATCTAATCTTTCTGCTAAATATTCAACTTGTCCAATACGATATTCTAAATAATGATAATCAGTTCCTTCTTGAAGACCAACAGCAAAGGCATCAATATCACGACCATTTAGCCCACCATAAGTTAAGAAACCTTCACCTACAATAGCATTAGCTTTAACACCATTTAAAGCAGGGGCTTCTGGATCTTTAACACCAACTAAACCACCCATATTTAAAATAGCATCTTTTTTAGCTGACATAGTAAAGTAATCAGCATAACTAAATACTTCACGAACAATTTCTTTAATTGTTTTATCTTGATATCCAGCTTCATCTCTTTTAATAAAGAATGCATTTTCTGCATAACGTGCAGCATCAATACAGAAAGGAATATTATGTTCCTTACAAATAGCACTAGTTTCTTTGATATTAGCGACACTAACTGGTTGTCCTCCAGCAGAGTTATTAGTAATTGTCATAACAACAACCCCAATACGATCACCATATTCCGCAATTAATTCTCTTAATCTTTTTGTGTCCATGTTTCCTTTAAATGGGACTCTTAATTTTGAATCTTTTGCTTCTTCAACAACACAATCAATAGGAGTAGCTCCTGTAAGCATTACATGACCTCTTGTTGTATCAAAGAAAGTGTTTGAAATAGCAACATCTTTCCCTTGTTCTTTATCTAATAATAAAGGCATTAATACTTTTTCAGCAGCACGTCCTTGATGGACTAATTGAAACCATGCCCAATCACCAAATACATCTTTGGCACTATCAATGAATCTAAAATATGATCTAGAATGAGCATAAGCTTCATCTCCAATCATCATAGCACCCCATTGTTCTTGTGACATAGCACCTGTCCCAGAGTCTGTTAGTAAATCAATATAAACATCTTCTGCATGGATGTTAAACATATTATAGTTTGCATCCTTAATAATTTGTTCCCTTTCTTCTCTAGTAGTTTTTCTAATAGGTTCTACCATTTTGATACGAAAAGGTTCAGCAACATATTTTGCCATAAAAATTTCCTCCTAAAAAATAATTTCCTATTTTCATTTTATACTAACATAAATATGTTGTAAATGTTTTAATTTATATATAACTATTATATATTTAATATTTGTTAATTATTTCTTGTTTTTTAAACAAATTTTCTTATTTTTTAAACTAAATATCCAAAAATAAAAAAAGAAAGAATAAATTATTCTTTCATAAAAACTACATTATCAAATTGTGGATAATAATCCGATGCTCCTGCATATGCTTTAGCGCTAGGATTACCCATAAAAATTATCTTATCTCCAACTACTAAACCTATACCATTAGCTATAATTTTTTTATTAATATTTAAATAAACTGGATAAGTTGTATTACCATCTAAATTACAACTAATTCCATCTTCTTTAATATCAGTTATTGTACAATGAAATTTATAAGTATAACTTTGATCTACATATTGATACATTTCTTCTTTTCTTAAAGGAGCCCAATATAAAACATCACTAAAATTTATCGTATCTAGTAAATCACTTGCGGATTCTAGACCACTAACTTTTGAACAAACTTCTTGTGTAAAATCATATTTTGTTAAATCTTCTTTATTTTCTTTTAGACTAAAAGCTATACAAAATTCATCATCATTATTCAATAAACCATCATTACCTTTAGTTACTTTCCAATTAAAACTATCTTTAGTAACTTTACCTTTTAAATCAGGAAAGTCTTTAATCATGGCATCAGTATCAACTTTAACACTATCAATATAACCTTGTTGTTGAATACCACTAATAGTAATAGTAGTATAATTGCTCATTGGTACTTTTTCAACATCTCCACCTGCTTTTGAAGAACAAGCAACACAAAGTAAAGCTACTATTATCATACATATTATTTTTTTCATTTATAAGCTCCTTACTTATTACAATCTAGAATATAATTATTAATAGCTCTTTCATCAAATCCAATAAATACTTGATTATCTAAAACTAAGATAGGCCTTTTAATCATATAGCCATTGTGTAATAATAAATCTAATTTGTCTTGAAAGTTTAATTTATTGATATGTTCAATACTATAGTTTTTTTTAAAATATTTACCATTCTTATTAAAAAAATGATCAATTGATTTACTAGAAAGATTAATTATATCTAACATTAAATCATGTGATATTTTTTCTTCAAAAATATCTATTCTTTTCACATCAATTCTATTTTCTTTCAAAAGTTTAACTAACTTATTTGAAGTACTACATTTTTTATACCCTAATAATAAATTTTTCATTTTCATTTCTCCTCACACTATATCCCCATATGATAATTAAAATATAACATATTAATATTATACCATTATATAAAATAATTTAAAATAAAGGAGAGAATACTCTTATTAAAGTATAAAGTAATCTTTTAAAAATTGAATGCTTTTTTAATTGAGTTACTGTTATTAACTTACTATTTTCAATATTATCATCAATAGTCTTTTTTACATCTTTTATTATTTGACCACCTAATAATAAAGTGCATACTTCAAAAGATAATCTAAAACTTCTCATATCAAAATTAGCAGTTCCTACTATCGCATGTGAATCATCATCAATTAATATCTTTTTCGCATGAATAAAACCATTATATTCATATATTTTAATTCCTGCTTTAACTAATCCCATATAGTAAGATTCTGTTGCCCATTTAACATATTTTTTATCAGGTAAACCAGGTGTAATAATAGTAATATCAATTCCTGAATTAGCTTGAATAATTAAGGCATCAAGCAATATCATATCTGGTATTAAATATGGTGTCGTAATATAAATTGATTTTGTAGCTGACATAATAGATTTAAAGAAAACATCTCTTACAAATGTTTCAATAGTATCTGGACCATCTACAAAAGGATAAATTAAAGTATCATTTTTTTCTTTTTCAGCATCAAACTTATGATAATACTTAGGGATAAAAAGATTTTCGTTAGTCGCATAAAACCATGATTGGCTAAAGAAAGTTTCATATTCTAAAACAGCACTAGAATTGGAAATACGTAAATGACAATCTTCCCAATGATGATAGTATGGATCTAAATCAATATATTCATCGGCAATATTAAATCCTCCTGTATATGCTATTGCTCCATCTATAACAATAATTTTACGATGATCTCTAAAATTACTTAACTTAGATAAAGCACTAAAAAATAATTTATTAAAAAAAGCAAATCTAATACCATTAGTTTCTAATCTTTTAATCATTGAATTAGTTACTTCACGTCCACCAACATAATCAGTTAATACTCTTACTTCAACACCTTCTTGAGCTTTCTTAATTAAAAGTTGTTCTAATTTAGAATATAGTTTTCCTGGTTTAATAATAAAATATTCAATATGAATATAGTCTTTAGCATTCTCAATATCTTTGAATAAATCTTTAAATTTATCATTTCCATTAGTATAACACTTTACATCGCCACCATTATGTAAGTAAGAAGTATTAAAAGGCATTAAATCTAAGTATTGAACAATATTTATTTGATTTGATTTTAATTTAGGATTAACAACTCGATACTTACTAACATCAGGATAACTAACACGCGAATTATCCACAAGTTTTTTTTGATATTTAGACATATAACCATGTCCAAAGAACATATAAATAATAATTCCAAGAATTGGGATTGTTAACAAAACAATCGTCCATGATAATTTAGAACTACTTAATTTAGTATCATCAATTTGTATTGATAATGCTACTCCTATACCACTAGCATATAAAAAAGGAATAATATACGTCGAAAATTTATTATCAATAATAATATACATTAATAAAAACAATTCAATTAAAGTCCATAGACCTAATAAAATAAACTTTCTCATTGTATCAACCTCTTTTAAAATTTAAAAATACTTTTAGCAATTAATAATATTAGAACACAAACAATTGCAGGTTTTACTATTTTATCACCATTTTTTATTGCTAGTGTTGAACCAATATGTCCACCAATCATACTTGCAATAATGCAAGGAATAACAAGCCATAAAACAACTCTACCTTTTAATAGAAATAGAATAGCACTAGCTATATTACTTGCTAAATTAACAATTTTCGCATTACCATTTGCTTCTAAAAGTGATAAACCAGCTAAAGAAAAACCAATTATATAAAAAGTTCCTCCACCTGGACCAATCAATCCATCATAAAAGCCTACTATTGAACCAACTAAACAAGATAAGAAATAAATCTTTTTCTTAGCAAGTTCTTTTTTATGTTCTTTCGGTTTTAAACCAAATAACATTAATATACCTACAATAGGAATGGCTATCATCATTAAATTAGTTAATGACTCTGTATTCATAATATTTCCAACCCAAGAGCCTAAAAAAGCAAAGAGCAAAGCTCCAATTACACTAAAAGGAATATATTTCTTATCAAAATAACCATTCTTAAAATAATTATGCGTAGCTATAGCAGTACCAAACATTGCGGAAGTTTTATTTGTTCCTATTACCGCATGAATGGGAAGTCCAGCCATCATTAAACCAACTACATTAAAGATACCGCCACCACCAGCAATAGAATCCACAAAAGCACCTACTAACATAAAAGAAATAGCTATTAATAAAGTAGACCAATCAAATTCAATACCCATACTTACCTCTTACTTTCATCATATATTTCGCCAACTGCTTTAGGAGCACCTGATTTACCACTAGTAATTACTAAAGCTAAAATAGTTAAAACATATGGTAACATAAAGAATATTTCAGGTGGCATATTTTTAAAGATATCAAAGTTATTCGCAAAAGTCGCAATAACATTAGAAAAACCAAAGAATAAACCAGCTAACATTACGCCCCAAGCTTTCCACTTACCAAAAATAAGTGTCGCAATTGCAATAAATCCAAAACCATGAATTGTTCCGGCTGTAAATTGGGTATCAACAGTTAATACCATTATTCCACCAGCAATTCCAGCTAATAAACCACTTAATAAAACTCCAATATATCTCATTTTTAAAACGGAAACACCCATTGAAGCAGCCGCTTGTGGATATTCTCCACATGCTCTTAAACGTAACCCAAATTTAGTTTTTTTCATAATAAAAGATGAAACGATAACTAAGATTAAAGCTAAAATAAATGGAGAATACGTACTACATATTAAATCACGCACTTGTGCTAAAACAGGAATATCAGTTTCTGGTAATTTTATTTTGATAAAATCATTACTAAACATTGGTGTTCGTTGTTGGTTATAAATTACTTGACATAAGAAGACTGTAATCCCTGCTGCTAAAAAGTTTAAAGCTGTTCCTGAAATTGTTTGATCAGCATTATACTTAATACTAGCAATAGCATGAATAAGGGAAAAGATACAACCAATAATACCTGCTACAATTACACATAACCATGGAATAATACTAGACCCATAAAAACCTGTTGGATGAGACGCACCTAAAAAAACATTTAATGCAGCTGCCACAAAAGCACCTACCAACATAATTCCTTCAAGACCAATATTTGTAACGCCACTTCTTTCGGCATACATGCCACCTAAAGCCGCTACAATAATTGGTGTTGAATACATAAATGTTAAACCAATATTAGAAATTAAAGCATCCATTACTCATCACCTCCAACATTATTCTTATTCTCTTTTAGAAATTTCTTATCTTTTCTTTTCTTTTGAAAACGATCAATATATTTTTCATAAAGCATTGGAATAGCATAGAAGAAAATAATTAAAGCTGAAATGATAACAGCTATCTCTCTTGGGATTCCAACAGCTTGTAATAAAGGTTGAGAAACTTGTAAAATACTAAATAATCCACCAGCTAATAAAATACCAAAAGCAGAATTAGCGCCAACTAATGCCACTGCAATTCCATTATAACCATATTCTTCAAAAGCTTGTAATACGCGGCCTGTTTGAAAAATGCCAAGAACTAAAGCAGCACCTGCTAAACCTGCAAATACTCCAGAAATTCCCATCGACATTGCGACACCACGTTTAACTTTCATTCCCGCATATTCCGCTGCATGTTTATTATGACCTATAGCTTTTAATTGATAGCCAAAAGTTGTCTTATTAATGATAAACCAATAGGCAATTAAAGCAACAATAACAATTAATATAGACCAATTTAATCGTGAACCACCACTAATACTAGCAAGAAAATCACTTGATAAACTAGCTGTTTCTTTAATAGGTGGTGTTTTTTGTGATGCATATCCTGGTTGTATAGTAAAAATCATGTTAGCTAAATAAAGACAAACATAATTAAGCATAATACATGTTACAACTTCATGAACATCAAATTTAGCTTTTAAATAGCCAGGAATAAAGCCTGTAATAAATCCAGCAATTCCAGCTGCTACAATACAAACAAAGGCATGTATTCCTACAGGTAAATTTAAATATAAACCACAAAGAGTTGCGGCCACACTACCCATCATTAATTGACCTTCTGAACCAATATTAAAAAGTCCTGTTTTCCATGCAAATCCAACTGAAAGTCCAGTTAAAATTAAAGGAATAGCTGCTACAATAAATTCACCAATATAACGAGGATTAAACATTTCTCTACCTGATAAATCAATACCAGTAAAAGATTTAAACATTGGAACTAAAATTTCTTGTGGCATATAAGTATGGATACCACCACCTTTAGTATTAATTCCTAATATCATCGCAAATATAATAGCTACAACAAAGCCAAGGGCAATAGCGATAATTGCTGAAAGTAATTTTTTATTATTTAACATCAACAATTACCTCCATTTCTTTGTCATAACCAACCATCATTAATCCTAATTCTTGTTCATTAGTATTTTTAGGATTAACTTCTCCCATGATTTTTCCTTCAAACATAACTGCGATACGATCAGATAAATCAAGTATTTCTTCTAATTCTAATGAAACTAATAATATCGCTTTATCTTTATCTCTTTCTTCAATTATTTGTCTATGAATATATTCAATAGCTCCCACATCAAGACCACGAGTTGGTTGAACAATCAATAATAAATCTGGAGATAAATCAATTTCACGAGCTACGATTACTTTTTGTTGGTTACCACCACTCATCGTACGAACAATAGTACTGCTACCTTGTGATGATCTAATATCAAATTCATCAATTAAACGATTACATAATTCATTAATAGCTTGTTCTTGAATAACACCATTCTTTTTGTAAGGACGATGATTGTAAGAATGTAACACCATATTTTCAGCCATACTAAAATCTAAAACTAATCCATGTTTATGACGATCTTCTGGAATATGGCCCATACCATCTTCATAACGAGCTTTGATTGAAGCATAACTAATATCTTTACCTTTTAATAGAATCTTACCTTCACTAATTTTTTTTAATCCTGTTAATCCATAAATTAAATCAGTTTGACCATTACCTTCTATTCCTGCTAAACCAAATATCTCCCCTCTTCTTACTTCAAAAGAAACATTATCAACAACCTTAATCTTTTTATCATTAATCATTGATAAATTCTCAACTTTTAAGATAATTTCACCAGGTTCTTTATCTTCTTTATCTACTTTAAAATCAACTTCACGACCTACCATCATATTAGCCATTACATTTGTTTCTGTATTAGCTACATCAACTGTCCCTTCATATTTACCACGTCTTAAAATAGTACAACGATCAGCTACCATTTTTATTTCTTTTAATTTATGAGTAATTAAAATAATAGACTTTCCTTCTTTAGTTAACTTCTTCATTATTTTCATTAACTCATCTATTTCTTGTGGCGTTAAAACAGCAGTTGGCTCATCAAAAATCAAAATATCATTATCACGATATAACATTTTTAATATTTCAACACGTTGTTGCATCCCAACACTTATATTTTCAACTTTAGCATCCACATCAACATTTAAATGATATTGTTCACTAAGTTGTAAAATTTTCTTTCTAGCACTATCTAAATCTAATTTTAAACCTTTAACAGGCTCATATCCTAAAATTATATTTTCTACAACGCTAAAATCTTCTACCAATTTAAAATGCTGATGAACCATTCCAATACCTAAATCATTAGCTTTGTTAGGCCCATTAATTATTACTTCTTTACCATTAACTTTAATTGTTCCACTTTCAGGTTGATATAAACCAAATAAAACACTCATTAAAGTAGATTTCCCAGCTCCATTTTCACCTAGTAAAGCATGAATCTCTTGTTTTTTTAATGTAAAAGTAACATTATCAACTGCTTTAATGCCTGGAAATTCTTTTGTTATATTAATCATTTCTATTGCATTTTCCATTAGCTATCTCCTTGTTTAGTATACACTGTACAATTATAACATAATAACAATATTTAATAATAGGTACTAGTTATTCCAAATAATTTAATAATTTATATAAGTATTGGCATTACTATAAAATAGTACTTTTTTAGTTAAATGTGTTTTTAAACTTGGAAAAAAAGATTACTATGTTAGTATCATAATGTAAATGGGCATAGCTATAGGCTATTGCCAACTAGAGCCTTGCGTAGGCTCTTTTATTATTCTTTACTTAAGTAATTAATCAATATTTGATATTTATCTTTTTCTTCTTTTTTTCTAAACATTTTATTTTTAATATCTTGAAACAAATTAAAATTTCTAAACTATTATTATGATACACATAATTTCTAAGACTATTAATCTTAAATAAAGCATACTCAAAAGCATTATTCTTATTAGACTTTAAATAATCCACTTATTCATCAATAGTTTTAGGCGTTTTCCAATTAAACGAAGACATTAAAACGCCTCTTTTTTTAATAGTTTTTATAGCAAATATTAATCATTTTTAACAATTATATCACTACTATCCTTAACATGATATTTTTCAAAATACATATTCTCTTTAATTAACCAATCATTAATAAACATATCATATAATTGTATTGATCTATTTTTTAATCTTTTTAATTGTTCTTCTTTACTAACATCTACATATATTTTTAAATCATATAGATTAATAATTTTTGGATTAAAAGCATATACTCCTTCAATTATTGTTAATTTATTTATTTTAACTAAATCACTTTTAATTAATTTTTTACTATGACAATTATAAATATAATAATAAAAGTCATTATGCTTTATTAAATTATTAACTACTTCTTTAATAAATCTTTCTATATCAAAGAAATAACCTATTTTATTTAGTCTCTCTTTTGTTCTTTGATTATCTTGCAAGAAAAAATAATCAATACTAATAATATTAGCTTGAAAATGGGTTGCTAAAAAATGGGCTAGAGAAGACTTACCAGCTCCACTAGGTCCATCTATACCAATAATTATATTATCTTTAGTTAAAAGTAATTCATCTATCTTATTAATAATCTTATCTATTTTCAAAGACTTTAGCCACTCCTTTTAAATGATTAATTATTGATAAGTGTTGCGGACATATATTTTCACATGCTTTACATTCAATACAAGCACTAGCTTTATTTCCTTCTTCACTTAAAGCATCATAATAATGAAACATAGCTGGTGCTAAAGAATAGATATGTTGGTTATTATACAAAGCAAAAAACTCAGGTATATTAATATGTTGAGGACAACCATCTATACAATAACGACATGAAGTACAAGCAACTAATACTTTATCTTCAATAATTTTTACAACTTTTTTAATTAGCTCTTGTTCTTTATTATTTAATTTAATTAGATGATCAAAGGTATTAATATTATCAATAATTTGTTCATAATTAGACATTCCACTTAATATCATCATTACATTATCTAAACTAGCTACATATCTAAAAGCCCAATTTGCTAGTGATGCATTAGGCTTTTCATTTTTTAATAAAGTTTCTGCTTCAATTGGTAATTTAGATAATGCACCACCTTTAACAGGCTCCATAACAATAACAGGAATGTGGTATTTACAAGCAACTTCATAACATTTTCTTGATTCAATAGCATCATTATCCCAATCCGCATAATTAATTTGTAATTGAACAAAATCAATTTCTGGATGATCTGCTAAAATTCTTTGTAATGTTTGAGCATTATCATGAAATGAAAAACCTACTTTTTTAGCAAGTCCTTTTTTCTTAATCTCTTGTAAGAAATTAAAACCATCTTTTTTAACTAAATAATTATCATATCTTAAAGCATTTAAACTGTGTAATAAATAATAATCAAAATAAGATAATCCTGTTTTATCTAATTGTTCTTCAAATATTCTTTGATAATCAGCAAATTCTTTTACCATAAAAACAGGCATCTTAGTCGCTACAGTAAATGTATTACGATCATGTCTATTTACTAAACATTCTTTAACTATTTTTTCTGAGAAACCTTCATGATAAATATAAGCTGTATCAAAATATGTATAACCACTTTCAATAAATTTATCAACACATTTATTTACTAAATCAATATCTATTTTAGTAAAATCATTATTGTTTAATAAAGGTAATCTCATTAACCCAAAACCTAATTTTTTCATAATTACACCCTCTTTAACATATTATATCACTTTATGTATTATTAATAATATCTATTGAAATGAAAATTAACTAAGTATATAGTATTATTATTAAGGAGGATAATTATGAGTGAAAAAAATTTAATTAAAAATGGTTATCGTAAATATTCAGGAGATGATATTGACATTTATTTCAATATTGATGTTTGTCAACATAGTGGTAATTGTACTCATTCAAATAATGAAGTTTTTAATGTTAAAAGAAAACCATGGATTATCGCTAATAATGGCAAAAAAGATGAAATATGTCAAATCATTGATAAGTGTCCCAGTGGTGCTTTGAAGTATATTAAGAAGTAATAAGTTATTACTTCTTTTTTAATATATATATATATATATATGCATATTATTTATCATTATGAATTATCTTTAAATTTTTGTTAATAAATACTATTTATCATTTACTTTTCTACTAATCTTTGTTAATGTTACAATATGAAAAATTTGTAAAGGGGCTTAAATAATGATTGTAGAAATTAAAGGTTTAGTTAAGAAATATAAAGAACTTATAGCTGTTAATAACTTAGATTTAAATGTTAAAGAAAATGAAATACTTGGTTTATTAGGACCTAATGGTAGTGGTAAATCTACTACTATTAATTGTATTTTATCTTTATTAAAATATGATGAAGGTAAAATAACTATCTTTAATCAAAAGATGAGTCCAACAGCATATGATATCAAAAGAAAAATTGGTTTAGTTCCCCAAGAAGTAAGTGTTGTTGAAGATTTAAATGTCTATGAAAATATTGATTATTTTTGTGGATTATATATTCAAGACAAGAAATTAAAAAAACAATATGTTGAAGAAGCAATAGAGTTTGTTGGTTTGGAAGATTATAAAAAGTTTCTTCCTAAAAAATTAAGTGGTGGTTTATTAAGAAGATTAAATATTGCATGTGGTATAGCCCATAAACCTGAATTAATTTTCTTTGATGAACCAACAGTGGCCGTTGATCCTCAATCAAGAAATAATATCTTAGAAGGTATTAAAAAATTACGTGATAATGGAGCAACTATTGTTTATACTTCTCATTATATGGAAGAAGTAGAACAGCTTTGTGATTATATTATTATTCTTGATAAAGGAGAAATAATTGCTCAAGGTAATGTCGAACAATTAAAAGATATGGTTAGTGAATATGAAAAGATATCTTTTGAAATTTATAATTTAGATAATAATATTATTGAAGAACTTAAATATTTTAGAAATGTTAATGATATTAAGTATCATGATAATCTTTTAGCAGTTAAATTTTATAAAGCTGAACATAATTTACAAAATATTCTAACTTATTTTAAAAATATACAAATTAATCCTAATAAAATCATTAGTGAACAACCTACTCTTAATGATGTATTTTTAAAATTAACAGGAAAAGAATTGAGGGATTAAAATGAGAGATTTCTTTAAATATCGTTTTAAAAGTATGATTAGAAGTAAATCATTATTATTTTGGTGCTTTGCTTTTCCAATAATTCTAGTAACTTTTTTTCATTTAGCCTTTTCTAATATTAAAACACAAGATAGTATAGAACCTTTTAAAGTTGGAATGGTTACTAAACAAAAAAATAATAATTTAGTTAGTGTCATTAATGAAGTTAAAATTAATGATGAAAATTTATTTAAATTATCTTTTTATGATAATAAAGATGATGGTGAAAAAGAATTACAAAAGAAAGAGATTGCTGGTTTAATTATTTTTAATAGTGAAACTGATTTTAGCTTAGAAGTTAATCAAAATAGTCAAAATCAAATTATTCTACAAGAATTTTTAAATAATTATCATCAAAAAATTAATCTTATTACTGATGTAGCTAAACAAAATCATCAATTACTAACTGATAGTAATTGGATTAATAATAATATTAGTACGCAAACAAATCATATTACTTCTTTACAAATAAATGATAAAGTTAATAATCAATTAATAGTATCTTTTTATTCAGTAATTGCTATGGCTGCTTTATATGGAGCTTTTATATCAACACATAATATTGATTCAATTCAAGGTAATTTAAAAGGAGCTCGTTTAAGTATATCTCCTTTTAAGAAATCACATATTATTATAGCAAATATGAGTGTATGTTTAATTATTAATTTCATGGCTATTATCGTTTTATTACTTTATATGAAATATGCAATAAATGTTGATTTATCAAATCAAACAATACCAGTATTAATTATTGCATTAATTGGTAGTATATTTGCGACATCATTTGGTCATTTAATAGGTTGTGTTTTTAAAAAAGAAACTACTCGTTTAGTATTTGTCTTAGTTTTTACTATGACTGGTTCTTTTTTAGCAGGTATGATGGCACCGCAAATAAATTATCTTATTAAAACTACTATTCCAATTTTATCTTATCTAAATCCTGTAGCTTTAATTACTGATTGTTTTTATTATTTATATTACTATAATAGCTTTAGTATGGCATTACCTAATATTGCGATACTTGTTGTAATGAGTATTTTATGTTTAGTATTTTCTATTATTGAGTTAAGGAGTGATAGCTATGAGTCTTTATAAAATTTATTTAAAATTAATTAAAAAGAATTTCTTTGCTATCTTTATCTACTTCTTTGTTAGTATTGGAATTAGTGTGGCAATCTTTCAAGCTACTAGTAATCAAAATCAATCATTTGATCTTAATGCAACTAAAAATACCAAAATAGGTTTAATAGTAAAGAGTACAAATACTAAAGATGATGGTTTAGTTTCTTATTTAAATGATATTTTTACAGTAGTAAATGCTAAAGAAAATACTATCAAAGATGATTTATTTTATAATGTTTATGATTATGTCTTAATAATTGATAATAATAAATATGATTCATATCAAGCACCTAATACTATTAATGCTTATTTAATCCAATCATATGTTAATAATTATTTAAATACTTTTCATTCTTATGAAGAGGCTAAATTAGGATTAAGCCAAGAACAAATTAAAACTAAAACAATAGCTAATTTAAAAAATAATATTACTATTGATAATGTCTCACAAGTTAAACAAAATCAAGCCCAATATTACTATAATATGTTTACCTATGGTATGTTAGCTTCTATTATTGTCGCAATAGGTACTATAATGATTAACTTAAATAAAAGAAATATTTTTATTAGAACATCTATTTCTAGTATGAGTCTTAGAAAAAGAAACATTATCTTATTTAGTTGTCATCTTATTTTTGCAATATTAATTTATGCAATAGCAATGTTAATTAGCGTCCAATTATTTAGAGATATGGCCTTTACTAGTCAATTCTATCTTTATGCATTGAATAGTTTAGTATTTACACTTACAATAGTTGGTTTTGGTTTTATGTTAAGTCAATTATTTGCTAAAAATGAAACACTTAGTGGTTTAGTAAATACTTTAAGTTTAGGATTATCTTTTCTATCCGGAGCTTTTATTCCACAAGCATATCTTAATAATAATTTATTAAATATTATGCATTTTTCATTTACAACTTGGTTTATTGAAAATAATGAGAAGATAAAGAATCTAGCTAACTTTAATTTATCTAGTATATCAATTGGTTTAATTGCTCAATTAATATCACTAATTATCTTTGTTATTATAGGTTTATTATTATCAAAAAGAAAAGCTAATAATGCTATTTATTAATATTAAGTAAATTATTTATTTAAAAACACTACATTAAAATGTAGTGTTTTTATTATCCTATTATCTCTTTTACTTTTTATATATTTTAAAAAATTAATATTGTTTAATATATGTTTTATTAGTAATTTCTAATTTAGTATGATATAATATGACCATCCAGTGGTAGAAATACCGGAAAAATCCTCTATAAATGCTTAGATGGTTTTATTAGTCAGAATTTTTGTTCTGACTATTTTTTATTTTTATGAATTTATTGGAATTTTTGTAAAACTCTTCTTTAATTAACTCTATTTTTTTATTTGGACATTTTTTTAATATAAAATTTATAGCTTTTTTTCTTTTAGTATTTGTTAGTTTCTTATTATTTTTCTTTCCAGAAATTCCATAACAGATATATATATTTAAAGGAGTAAAATGAAACAAATTATTCCTTAAATTGTTTAATTCATTCAATTGATTCTTAATTTTACTTTTATCTAAATCTAAGTTTAATAAAATTTTTTCTAAATAATTATTGAGAAGATTGTTCTCTTTATTTTCATCTAAAAAAAATATTAACTTTTTCATTTTTCCAAATTCCATTTTAGTGATATACTTCCATGTTTCATGTCGATTATACTTAGGCAAATTCTTAATATCTGCTTTATAAATTATTTCAGAAAGATCATTTTTAAAATTTGAATCTATATATTTATCTTCTTCAATTATTTTACCAATATAGTATGAAACCCTGGAGTTTAAAATTCTTTCAAAATCTAATAAAGGTTTCATCAAATAATTACTAACTTCAATATCTTTTAAGTAGTAATCAAACCAATCTCTAAAATTACTTTTATTATATAAGTGCTTTCCATTTCTTATCCCATTAACAAATTTTATTTTAGAACAGGAAATAATATTATAGTAATTATTATCTAACAGTATTTTTCTTGAATTACTAATATTATCAAAATTAATATTTTTAGATTCTTTTAAATATTTAATTTGAGAATCAATACTTTTAAAATTTTTCAAATCATCACCCCTCTATTTTTAAATACTAAATAATATTAATATACTTTATATTAATTTACTTTATCAAATATTTTTATTATCCTATTATCTCTTTTACTTTTTGAAATAACTCTTTTGCTAAAATATAATGATTATCTTTATCCATATGTTCTTGATCAATTTCGCTAACAACTACATACTTAGAAGCATTTAAAAAATAACAATTCTCTTCTTGAGCTAACTTTTCATAATATAAAGGTAACTCTTTAGCTGTTTCTAAATTCTTTATATCACTATAATCTGGATCATATTCATCAAGATAAATTTTATCACCTAAACATGGAGGAGAAACAATTAATATGTCAACTTCATTAAAAGTATATTCTTTAATTAAATTAATTACTTGCTTTAATCCATCACTAATCTTTTTAGCATTTGCATTAAAGATTGTTTTACAATCATTTGTACCAAGCATAACAATTATTAAATCTAAAGGCATATGAGAATATAAACAAGGGAATAAATATTCTGTTGCTTTTAAATAAGGTCTAGTCGGATCTTTAAAGATTGTGGTACGACCAGGACATCCTTCTTCTATGATATGATAATTACTACCTAATAAAGATTGTAAAACCATTGGAAATCTTATCTTTTCATCATATCTGCCACTTCCATCCGCAATTAATCCATAAGTATTGGAATCTCCAAAACATAATATATTTTTCATTTATAACACTTCTTTCTTAAATTAATTTATCTATTATTTTATTAATTTATCTTTTAATAAAGTTTGCCTATTTTTACTATGATAATTTAATATCGCATTATTTATAGTATTAATATCAGCGATTATCGTTAATTTTTTCTTAGCTCTAGTTATTGCAGTATAAAGAATTTTATTATCCACAAACTTACTAGCATAATGAGGTAAGAAGATTATTACTTCATCATATTCATTACCCTGAGCTTTATGTATTGAAATACAATAAGACAAAGTTAACTCTTCAAATGCTTGTGTATTATTATATTCAACAATCTCTTCATTATATTTAACTGATATCTTATTTTTTTCAACTTCTACCACTTTTCCAATATCACCATTATATATTTCAACATCACTTCTATTTTTTAATTGTAATACTAAATCATTAACATGATATTTACCTTCAAATTTATTAAATAATAAATATTGAATATAGTTATTTATTTTAGTTATTCCCATATTACCTTTATACATTGGTGCTAAAATTTGAATATCTTTATTACCAACTAATTTAATTTTATATTCTTTTAATATCTTACTAATATTATTATCATTAGCTTCAATTATATTTACTTCTTCATTAGAAATATTCTTATTTATCATTTCATGATTTAATACTTGATAAGCTAAATCTATAATATGAGAGCCTTCTTTTTGACGATATATCTCTATTAAAAAGGTAGTTTCTATCATTTTAGAATCAACTAAATCTTTTAATACTTTTCCTTGTGATACTGAAGGTAATTGATTATAATCTCCTAAAAATATTATTTGTTTAACATTAATACTTGCTTTAAGCAAAGCTGACATTAATAAATTATCAACCATACTAAATTCATCACATATTAATAAATCGACATCTAAAGGATTTAAAACATCATAACCAAAAGTATTACTATGCATATCCCATTTTAATAAACGATGAATTGTATTAGCATGCATATTAGTTAATTGTTCTAATCTTTTACTAGCTTTTCCAGTAGGAGCACATAATGCAATAGAATAATCTTTATTTATTTTCTTACATATATTTATTAAAGCATCGACAATAGTAGATTTTCCTGTTCCTGGTCCGCCAGTAATAACAGATAGAGAATAATTAATACCATTACTAATAGCTTGTTTTTGTTTATCATTGAATGTTATTCCATACATATTTTCATATTCATTAAGATAATTACTTATATCTATATTATTTTTCTTATTATTATATTCTTTAATATAAGCACTAATAAAATGTTCTGCATCATATTGATCTTTTTCATAGATATTGTCATTTTCAATTATGATAAAACGATCTTCACTTAAAGATTTTAAAATACCATTATAATAATTATCATCTATATTATTAAAACCTTTATTATCGATAATAGCTTTAAGTTGTTCTTTACTTAAATAAGTAGCACCATTTCTAAAAGTAATATCTTTTATTAAAGATAATACTAAACCACAATCTTTTAAAAAAGAATAATTATCATTATTAAAAGCATTACCTATTCTAATAATAGCTTTATATGAAATACCATTTTTCATTAATAAAAAAGGATTAGTTAATAATATATGTTTAAATTCATCAACATCTAATCCTGAACGATTAAAAAGATTAAGTACTACATCATATTCAACTTGATATGTATGAAGAAATTCAATAAGTCCATCACCAGACATATGATTTTTTAATTGAACTAATAAATTATTAATCTTTTTATCATTTAATCCTTTAACATTATTTAATAATGAACTATCTTCTAAAATAGCAGGTAAAATATCATCATACTCTGCATAAGCTAAATAAATATTTTCTGCTGTTTTTTTACCAATTCCGACAAAATCAGGACCACTTAAAAAAGAAATAACTAAATCTTTTTGAGTAGGTAAGATAATACGACAATAGTGAGCTCTAAATTGTAACCCATATTTTTCATCATCAACATAATTACCTTCAAATTCATATTCTTTATGTTCTTCAATACCATCTAAATTACCTAGTATTGTGATATCATCATCTTCGATATCAACTTTCATAATGTAAAAATTATCTTTTTGAAAGATAATTTTAACTACTTTACCTTTTAATTTATCAATCTTATTCATAATTTTTTTCTTGTCCTTTATAGAATACTTGATTAATAAATCCTCCACCGATACAATACTTATCTTTATATAAAGCACACGCTTGTCCTGGTGTTATAGATTCAATAAGATTATCTCCTTTTAAAATAGCAGTTGTATCATCTAACCATTTAATAGTAACACTACATTCTCTAGAACGATATCTAAATTTAGCTGTACATTGTTCTATTTTGACAAACTTCTTATTGTTAATAATAATATCATTAACAATAACTTCATCACTTTTTAATAAAATATGAGATGGATCATTTGATACATAAAGAATTTTCTTACTAATTGATTTACCTACTACATACCATTTACCATCATTAAAATCTTTTTGCCCACCAATACCTAAGCCTTTTGATTGTCCTATTGTATAATACATAACTCCACTATGTTCACCAATTACTTTATTTGTTTCATAATCTACTATTTTACCTTTTTGAGCTGGAATATAATTAGTTAAAAACTTTTTAAAATCTCTTTCTCCAATAAAACAAATACCTGTACTATCTTTTTTTCTAGCAACATTTAAGTCTAATTTATTAGCAATCTCTCTTATTTCAGGTTTAGTATAATTGGTTAGAGGAAATAAAGACATTTCTAATTGATCTTGGTTTAACTGACATAGAAAATATGTTTGATCTTTATTAGTATCTTTAGCTTTAATTAAAAAACTTCCTTTATCAGTATGTTCTACTCCAGCATAATGTCCCATTGCAATATAATCAAAATTATGTTCTTTAGCATATTTTAAAAAGTGATCAAATTTAATATATTTATTACACAGAATATCTGGATTAGGAGTTCTTCCTTTTTTATATTCATCAATAAAATAAGCAAAGACTTCTTCCCAGTATTCTCTAACAAAATCTATTCTTACTAATTCTACATTAAATTGTTGTGCTACTTTCATGGCATCATTATAATCTATTTCTTGAGGACAATTATCATCATTGATAGTAGGATTACCTAAAAAATCATTATTAGCTGTACTATCCCAATTTCTCATAAAACCACAAACAACTTCATGTTTTTGATCTAGTAATAATTTTAAAGCGACAGCTGAATCAACACCACCACTTAAACCAAGAAATACTCTTGCCATAATTTCACCTCTTTCATAACTTATATAGTATATCATAAAAGCTTAGTTATTTAATTATTATTCATAATTATGTTTATTAATTAATTTAATTTGCATTATAATAAATTATATGTAATAATTTTGAAAGTAGGTGGTTAAATGAAAAAAAATAAAGTTCTTAAAAGAATATTACAATTATTAATTATTATCTGTTTTATTTTATCAGCATTCTTCTTATATAAGTATTTTAATGATATTAATACCCAATATAAAAATGCGGAAGTTTCTATTAAAGAAGCAAAAACAACAATTGCGGACAAAACGGATTATCGTAAAACAAAACCCTCAATTGGTACACCAATAGGTACTATTCAAATAGAAGGTTTAACTGATGAAATGCCTATTATTGAAGGTGATGATTTAGATAAAGCCATGTCTAAAGGAGTTGGTCATATTGAAAGTTCACCATTACCCGGGACATATTCTAAAAGCCAACCAGTAGCTTTTTCAGCTCATCGAGAAACATTTTTTAAATCTTTAAAAGATGTTAAGAATGGTGATATTGTCATTGTAAGAATGCCTTATGGAACTTATAAATATAAAATTACTTCACATATAATTGTTAAACCAGATGAAGGAAGTAAAGTTTATACAACTGAAGGAATGAAAGGAAAAGAAAGAGTAGTCCTGATTACGTGCTATCCATTTAGTCCTTGGTCTAATCCTAGTAAAAGAATTGCCTTCTTTGGTGATTTAATTCAATAATCTTTAAAACTAAACAAAATTATTTGTTTAGTTTTTTTATTCTATTTGTTATAATGGTTAGCGGAGAGGGAGATTTATATGAACTTAAAAACAAGAGATATTGTTTATATTGGAATGCTTGCGTGTTTAACACTAGTAGGTACATTTATTAATTTTAGACTACCATTTGTTTCACAAGGAGGATTAGTCCACTTAGGTACACCAATTGCCATTATTGGAGTCTTAACCTTAGGAACAAAAAGAGGAATGTTTGGTGGAGCTATCGGTATGGCTGTTTTTGATATTATTGGTGGATGGTTTATTTGGGCACCAGCAACTTTTATCGCAAGATTAGGATTAGGTTATTTATTTGGCAAAATAGCTTTTATGAAAGATTATAAAGGTAATAATTATCTAATTAATATATTAGGATTAATTATTGGTGGAATATGGATGCTTTTAATTTATTATATATTTGAATCAATTGTTTATAATAATTGGATTGCTTCACTTGGTTCAATACCAGGCAATCTAATGCAATTATTATTGAGTTTAATTATTGGTATTCCTATAGGTATGATTTTAAAAAGACAATTTAAATTTAATGAAAAATAAATGACTTATTAAATATAAGTCTTTTTTTATTAAATAAAAAAGATTTCATTTAAATAATAGAAATCTTTTTATCTTCTATTCCATTTAGATTTAAAATATTCTTTTATCTTTACTAATGATGTTAGAAGAACATCTTCTTCTTCATCATTTAAATCATTTAAAATAGTTTCAATCATATTACGATGAAATCCATCATGTATTTTTAAGACATTAGTCGCATTAGTTGATAATTCTAATCTTAAAATACGAGCATCTTGTTTATCTCTAATTCTTTTAACATAACCTTTATGTTCTAATCTTTTTATTACTGTAGTTAGTGTTCCTAAAGTAATCATTAACTTTCTAGCAACATTACTCATTATTGGATCTTCTACATCTCTAATTGCTTCAATAGTATGAACTTCATTCATTGTTAAATTAATTCCTTTACTTTGAATGTTCTGTTCTTCTAAATAAAGTATATGATTAAAAAGTTCAACTAAAATTTCATCTAATATTTTCTCTTTGTTATTCATAAATCAACTTCCCATCTTGCAAGCTTTTTGGTACTCTAGCAACTACCACTAATGTTAATATAGTTTTCACTATCTCTAATGGCATAAAAGTAACTATCATTGTTTTAGTAGAAATAAGAATATCTATATTAGTAAATAAAGCTAAATAAATACCACCTAACATTAAATCAATTAAAGAACTAATTAACATTATTATAAACAATATATATTTATTATTATACTGGAGAGCTTTTTTTATAACAATCATTTTTATTAACCAACCATATATAAAACCAGCACTTGGGCCTATTAAACAAGTTAAGCCACTACTAAAACCACTCATCATTGGTATACCAATTAAAGTAATAAATAATAAGGCTAAATACCAAATAATAATTTCCTTATATGAAAAATAAAATGGTATTAAACTTATTACTAATGTTTGTAAGGTAAAAGGAATACCAAAAATAGGTATCGCAGGAATAATATTTGATGATAAAAAGAATAGTACTAAAAATAAAGCACTTTTAGTTATTTGTTTTGTCTTCATAATTATTTAATAATTTAATACTTCCACTATTAATGATAAATTCTTTTTTATCTAAAGTCAAAGTTATTAAAGCTCCTTCCTCTGAAATATCTTTTACTAATAACACTTGATTATTATAATTAATATAATGATTAATAATAAATAAGTACTGCTTATATTTTTTAATAATATCAACATCATCATTATAATATTTAAAGAATAATTCAATAATTCTAATAATTAAATAATCAATATTAATATCTTTTCTTTCTTCAAATAATGGTATTACTTGATCAATAATATCTTTATCATAATTAGAAATAGGTCTAAATAAATTCAAACCTACACTTATAATAGCATCATCATTACTTTGACTTACTAAAATACCAGCTAATTTCTTGTTATTTAAATAAACATCATTAACCCATTTTAAATCTACTTTAATACCATATAATTCTTTAATACTTTCAACTATACTAACCCCCATAATAAAAGGTAGTTTATTTATTTCATGAACATTCTTTATTAATAAACTCATATATAAACCACAATCTTGATAAGAATAATATTTCTTGTTATACTTACCAATACTATTACTTTGATTAGATGCAATTACTAAAGTATTAGATTTATGATATATATTACTATCTTGCAAGTATTTATGAGTTGAATTAATAGTTTCATAATATTCAATTCTTTCAATATATTTATCTAATCTTTTAATAATGTGAGCTATTTTCATTAGAGAATACCTCTTAACTCATTAATTACTTTTTTAGTTAAATACTCATATCCCTTATCACTTAAATGAATATTTCTTTTACTAGGTAAAAAACTATCTTTATTATTAAATATCTCATCTGCAACATTAATAAAACTTACTTGTTTATAAGTACTGGCTATATTTTTATAATAATTATTTAATAAATCCATATCATTAAAAATTTGAAATACTTTAGAATGAGGATAAGGAAAATATAATCCCATTAAAATAATTTTAATATTATTATTAATGACAATAATCTTTTCAATAATCTTTTTAGTTTTATTAAATACTATGTGATATTCATTTAATAAATCTTCTTTAGTTATTTTACCTTTCTTAACTATTTTTAAGATATCATTAGCTCCAATACTCATCATAATTAAATTAGTTTTTTTAATATCATTAATTAATTCTTTATTGTCTAAATAATTATTTAAATAGGCACTATCGATACCAGAAATAGCTTTATTATTACTATTTAAAACTAGTCCTTCATTATCTAAATAGTCTATTACTCTTTGATAATATCCTTTTGTAATATTACCTAAATAATCTTCACCAGCAGTGATACTATCTCCTAGTCCCATAATATTTAAAGCATCATTATTTAAATTATATTCTTTTTTTAATTTACTAATCTTATTAAATATAACATCTTTTAATTCGACACTAGATAATTCTTGATATTCATTAGCTTTTACTAACTCATTAATAACAATTCTAACATTATTATCTTTGTAACTTATATAGATAGGTAAGATAGGTAATTTATTTCTTTTCATAATACTAAATAAGCCAGTATTAAATTCTAAGAATAATTTACTTTTATTACGAGTACCTTCAGGAAAGACAACCACACTACCTTTATTATTTTTTACATCAGTACTTACTTGTTTAAATAGATTAACTCCTTGCCTAGAATCATTACGATCTAACGAATATGAATTACTTAATTTTATAAATTTATTAAATAAAGGTAATTTAAACAACTCCTTTTTCGCAATAAATTTAATTGGTTGTTTAAAAGTTTCAATTAAACAAAAGATATCATTATAATCTTGATGATTACAAATAATAAAACAACTATCTAACTTAGTTTTATTTAAATTAATTACTTCTATATTTAAATGTAAGTTATTAACTAATTCATGATTAATTTTCTTTAAAACATTATAATTTTTATTTAAATCATTAACTTTTAAATTTTTTAAAATATTAAAATAATTCTTAAGAATGGCTTTAATAATAATAAACATTTTCATTTATTATCACCTATTAAGACAATCGCAATAGCATAATCTTGATCATGGCTTAAACTAATATTAACTTCTTTATTAGTTATTAAAGCATTATTACTATCATAAAGCACTTCTAAATCATGAAAATCCACTTTTCCAATTCCAAGTCCTAATGCTTTAGCATAAGCTTCTTTACAAGCATAGCGACCACCTAAAAACTCAATTTTTCTTCTTTTATTAGTTAATTTATAATAAAGTAATTGTTCATTCTCACTTAAAATTCTATTAATAAATGACTTATTATCAATCTTATTTTCCATTCTAGGTAAATAAACTAAGTCAATACCAATATTATTTATCTTATTATTTATCAAGGGCAAATCTAATTTCACCTATAACCACAACCTTATCATCAACACTTGCTTTAACTTGAGCTATTCCCATAAAACCTTTAAAGTTTATTAATTCAGCTTCTAGAGTTAAAGTATCACCAGGTATTACTTGTCCTTTAAAACGACATTTATCAATACCAATAAAATAAGCTAGTTTATTCTTATGTTCAGGTTTAGAAAGTAATAAAATAGCGCCTGCTTGGGCTAATGCTTCTACTATTAAAACACCAGGCATAAGATGTTTTTGTGGAAAATGACCCATAAATTGCATTTCATTAGCACTCACATTTTTTATAGCTTTAATTTTAGTTTCATTCATTTCAATTACTTTATCTACTAATAAAAAAGGATAACGATGAGGAATAATTTCTTGAATTTGATTAGAATTTAATTGCATATTTAATCACCATACTCTTTCAATATAATAATGGCATTATGGCCACCAAAGCCTAATGAATTAGACATTATAGTTTTAATATCTTTATGTACTGCTTTATTAAATGTATAGTCTAAATCACATTCTTCATCATGATGAAGAAAATTAATTGTCGGACATATAATATTATTTTGCATCATTTTAATACTTAAAATAGCTTCAATAGCACCAGCAGCGCCTAA
>JAISTP010000051.1 GCA_031272545.1 Bacilli bacterium
GATTAACTATTCCATCAAAAGCATTAACAATATCATCTGATTCAGTAGCATCATTAATTTGATAATAAGAATCACTTAATGAACCAACATAATCTCTAAAACCAGCAGTTACATCATAAGCTAGTTCTCCAGGATAATGAAGTGTAGGATTATATAAACTTCCTAAAAAGATTAAACGACCTTCATTATTATTGGCAAATTCCTTAACTACTTCAGCTGCATGAGCTGTACCATTCTCTAAACTTGTATATTTATAATCAATTCCATTAGTTGAATTATTTAAACTATTAGGAAGAATAGTTGAATAATTAATAGTATTATCAGCTAAATAAGCTTGCCATTGGCTAACGCTAAGTGCGGCACTATTGTAAGTTAAAGCATCACTATTATCTAAGAAATCTTCAAAATCACTATAATTATAGTATTCAGGATTAGTTTTGTTATCAAAATCATTTAATCCACCTTGTCCTAAATAGGCAATTCTAGAATAAATAGCATTTTGTAATGAATCTTTAGTAGTTTGTTCATTATTAGCATTATCACTACCATCAGCATTCCATAAATAAGAACCACCATCACCAATAACTACCATATATTTATTAGCATCAGGAGCACTACCATTTGCGAGCATATCTTTACCAGCTTCAAGGCCAGCTTCCATATTAGTTCCAACAACAACATTATCCATATTATAACCCAATTGAGTAGCTAATGAATTGTTAGTAAGCTTAGCATATGCTAATAACGCTGTTACTGTATAATCTGAACCATTAGTCATTACTTCATCATATAAAGCCGCTACACTAGTAGGATTAGTTTCATCTTGTGATGAGCTTAATTCTTTTAAAGTAGTAGCATCACCTAATAAATAACGATAAGATTCATAATGATTTGTGCCCATAGTATCAGGGAAATTCGCAACTGGTTGTAGATAATTAATCATATCACGATACTCGGCTGGAAGTAATGAACTAGCTAAACTACAAGAACCAGTTCTAACACATGATTGGAAAAAATTCCAATAAAAACCTGAACCAGGTGTAAAATTTTCATAAGCAATTGTTCCATAACTTACGACACCAACATTAATTTTTACATTTTCACGACTAGCTAAATTAGTTCCAATATCATTTAATAAATCATCAACATGTTCAGCTAAAGGTACAAAACTACTACTACCATCGACAACTAAAACAATATCATATTCTTGTTTATAATCAGCCGCAGGAAAAGAAATAGTAATTTCACTTTCATCATTTGTTAAATTAGTAGCTTCTTTACTACCACTAATACTATTTTGTTCACCACTAAAAGGATCAATATCTGGACCATTATTTAAACCACCAGTATACGTAATTTCTCCTTCATTTTCAGCAGCATTCAATGTAGTTGCTGAATAAACAATAGTAGTAGAAAGAACCATTACAAAAACAATAAACATTGCAATAAAATTATTTAATCTACTTTTAAATCTTTTATTCATATTATCACTTCCTTTATTATTCTTATAGTTTACTATAAATATAACTAAATATAAACTATAATTATATATTTTTAAAATTAGGTTACATATATTTACAATTTAATTACAAATATCATTTATTAAAATTTTATGATTAATATATAAAAAAACAAATTATTGTTTTATAATCATATTGGTGATTAATATGTTTATACCTAGTTTTGAAGAAATGATAAAATTAAGTCAATTTTTATATAAGAATAAAGATAAAACTATCATATTAATAAATAATAATAAAGAAATAGATAATTTAATGAATAGTCTTAAAAAGTTTTTAATTAATCAAAAGATAAATAGTAAAATAAATTATCTTTCTTATAATCAAATAAATATTAAAAAAAATAATAAAATAATTCAAGAAAATATTTTTATCATTGAAGATACACCTTCAAATAAAATTTATTGTAAAGATAACAAATTAAATTATTTTTTAATAAGCAAACATAGTCTTGAAGCAATAGATAACTTTATTAATACTAAATATATTAATGAAATTGAAATTAATATAAATGATCATTGTAATTTAAAATGTAAATCTTGTTCACATTATTCTAATCTTGCATATGAACATTATCTTGATATTAATATTTTTGAAAAAGATATTAAAAGAATAAGTGAATTAATTGATGAAAATACTAAATTATTTATTTTTGGTGGTGAACCATTATTAGTTAATAATATAATTGATTATTTAAAGATATTGAAACAATACTTACCAAATAATTATTTAGAAATAAGAAGTAATGGAATATTATTAATTGAAAATAAAGAAAATTATGATGAATTATTAAATTATTGTCAAAAGAATAATATAGTTATTGGAATATCAGTCTATCCTATTAATGATAAATATATTAAAGATTTAAAAAATTTAGAACTTGAATTAAATAAAGTGAAGATTAAAACTAATTTTATTTGGTTTCAACATGATAAATTATTTAGTAAAGATAAACGTTTTTTAAATAAGAATTTAAAAATAAATAAGTATGATTATATTGGCTGTATTGGTAACTATGCGCCAATAGCAGTCTTAAAAGAAGGAAAAATATATCATTGTCCAATATGCGCTTATATTAAATATTTTAATGAATATTTTAAAGTAAATTTAGAAACTTTAAATGAAGATTATATTGATATTTATCAAGTAAATAGTGCTCAAGAAATAATAGATTTTCTACTTAAACCTACACCATTTTGTAATTATTGTGATGTTCAAAATAGAACATTAGAAAAATGGAATTTAAGTGAGTTTAAAATAGATGAATATATTTAAAAAATAGTCATTTGTATAATACAAATGACTATTGTATTTATTTTACTTTATTTAAATCTATTTTTTCACCATTAGGTCCAACAGCTTCTTCTAAATATTTATAGATAGCTTCTTTTCCTTCTGGTTTAATAGGCTTACAATCAGAAACATGACCTGTTTCTTCGACAATAGCTTCAGCAAGACCACTACATCCTGGATAACCACATGCTCCACAATTAAATTGAGGAAGTAAAGAACCAACTGTAGCTACTCTTTCATCAACTTCTACTTTTAGAAATTTATCGGCTAAACCAAGAATTGCTCCTAAAGCAATACCTAGAATTACAAGAAAAATAATTGCACTCATTTTTTATCCTCCTTTGAATTATTATGATGTGCTGGATTATGTTGACATTCAAAATTATAACAACCTTGACAACTATCGATATCGACATCAATAGGTTTTTCTGTTCTATTATTTAAAACGTATGTTCCAATAAACATAGCTACTAAAATAATGATAACAATTAAAGTTATTAACATTTATACCAAACCACCTAATCCAAAGAAAGCTAATGCCATAATAGCTGCAGTAATTAAAGCTATCGGATTACCTTTAAAAGAACGATCAATTGGTGCTATCTCTAATTTTTCTCTAATTATTGAAAAGATGAACATAATTAAAGTGAAACCAACTGAAATACCTAATGAATAGAATATAGTTGAAAAAATATCAAGATTTTTGGTAACAATATTATTAGCAGTACCTAAAACAGCACAATTAGTTGTAATTAATGGTAAAAATACCCCAAGCGATTTATATAAACCAACAGAGAATTTTTTAAGAAACATCTCTACAAATTGAACTAAGGAAGCAATTACTAAAATAAAAGCAATTGTTTGTAAAAATTCAATGTTCATAGGTACTAATACAAAAGTATTAATAACATAAGCTAATATTGAAGCAATAAAAATAACAAATGTTACGGCAGCTCCCATACCAATAGCTTGATCTGATTTTTTAGAAACACCTAAGAAAGGACAAATTCCTAAAAACTG
>JAISTP010000013.1 GCA_031272545.1 Bacilli bacterium
CACGCACCGACAATAATCTCTACCATAGAAATAAATACTTGATAAATAGAATCTACTGTTTGAAATGTATTAATAAAATTACTCATTTATTTCCACTCGCTTTCTTATTTTTAAATGATAAATAAATACGATTAATCCAAATAAAATAATAATAATAAGACCAACAATACCATTTTTACTATTACCTGTTACATCAGCGGCAATACCCATAATTAAAGCTCCTATAAAAGTAGCTCCTTTACCAAAAATATCATAGATACCAAAATATTCATTACTAACTTCTTTAGGAATAATTTGTGCAAAATAACTTCTTGATAAAGCTTGAATACTACCTTGAAATAAAGCAACACAAACAGCTAAAAACCAAAATTCCCATGGTTTATCTAGTTGCAAAGCAAATAAAGTAACACCTAAATAACCACAAATACAAATAATAATAACTTGATAATTAGCAATAATCTTAATTATTTTAGTAACAATAATGGTCATTGGAAAAGCAATAATTTGGGTAAGTAATAAAGCGAGTAAAAGACTATTATCACTAATACCAACATCTTTTCCATAAGAAGTAGCCATTTCAATAATAGTATAAACACCATCGATATATAAAAAGAAGGCAATTAAAAAAGTAAAAACAATTTTATTTTTAATAATATTCTTTATACTTTTAAATAAACGTTTAAAACTTGTTTTTACAAGATTCTTCTTAGTACTAGCAACATAATATTTTTGATGATAATTCTTCATTAAAGGTAATGTAAAGCATAGCCACCATAAAGCTGTTATTACAAAAGCAATAGTAGTTGCTAGAGTAGTAGATAAACCTAATTTATTAGCATTTAATATTAAAAGTAAACATCCTAGAAAAGGAATACATGAACCAATATAACCCCAAGCATAACCTAACGAAGAAACATGATCCATTCTTTTTTCATCACTAATATCAGTAAGCATAGCATCATAAAAAATTAATGAAGCATTAAATCCAACACGAGCTATTAAAATAATAATTAAGAAAATAATCCAATTATTAAATAATCCTAGTAATAAAGTGGCTATCGAACCTAATAAAACAAAGAAAATAAAAAATTTCTTTTTATAACCTTTATTATCACCAATACTACCAAGAAATGGCCCAATAAAAGCGACAATTAATGTTGAAAAAGCTAAAACATATCCCCAATAAGCTGTGCTATCAGCTAAAGAAATATTTGAATTAGAAGCTATATTTTTAAAATAAATAGGAATAATAGTTGATAAAAGCATAACAAATGCGGAATTACCAACATCATATAAAATCCAATTTTTTTCTAATTTAGTAATTTTCATATTTAAACCTACTCAAAATTCTTATTAAAATATTCACTTAATTTAGCTTTACCTAAATAATATTCATATAAATTAGTAACATTTTTAACACCAATATCAATAAACTTATCCCAATCATTCATTAAAGCTAAATTAGTTTTATCAAAAGTAGTATCCGGTACTTTTTTAATAATCATATTAGAAAAATCATTACCTTTGGCAAATTTCTTACTTAATGTTTTAATAATTGCGCCCTTAATAAAATAAGGAGAATATAATTTAGCCATATAAAATCTTGTTTGATATACCGCTTCTTGACATTTCTTAACATCAATTTCAGGATATACAAGATTTAAATAATAACCATATTTTAAAGTAGAATTAATACAATATTGACGACGATATCTATGTTCCTTATCTCTAAATCTTGTAATATAACGATGAATAACTTTACGATCTAATTCACTTTCTAAAAGCATATGTTCACTAAAATTTTTAGTAGCTTTATTAATAATAGGATGAGCACAACTATCTAAAGTAAAATGATTACATAAACCAAATAAATAAACCATTAACATTTCTCTAGTCCATTCTTCTTCTTTAGAGACTCTTTCAATAGCATTAACAAATAAATTACGAGCTCTTTTACGATGTAAAGAAGAACCATAACTAGAAATATTATTCTTTTTGTAAGGTTTATAAAAAAAGAAAATATCTGGTCCTTGAGCTCCTAAATCATAATAATCTACTGATTCTTTATATTTTTTAATTAATTCCTTAATATCTGGACTTAATTTCTTATATACTTCACGACTAAATACATAATGAGCTGCAAATGCAGGCATAATTATCACACTCCATAACTTTTAATATTATATCATATCAATTATTATATATTAATAAATATCACAACAATGAAGCTTAATTTATAAAGAAAAGAGGATTAATCCTCTTTTTTATTATTTATTTGTTTAATGATATTTTCAATACGATTTCCTTGTTCTAAAGAAGTATCAATTTTAAAGAATAATTCAGGTACTTTTCTCATTTCCATTTCATGAGCTAATCTAGTTCTAATAAAACCTTTAGCTTTATTTAAAATTTCTAAACCAGCTTGTTCACGATTATCATTACCTAGAAAATTAACATAGATAGTTGCCTGTGATAAATCATTAGTAACTTTTACATCAGTAATGCTAATGAAACCTAATTTATTATCTTTCATTTCAAATTGAATGATATGCGATAACTTACGTAACATTAAATTTTGAATACGTTCTACTTTTGCACTAGCCATTAGTATTTACTAACCTCTTCCATGATATATCCTTCCACAACATCGCCTTCTTTAATATCATTATAGTTTTCAATAGTTAAACCACATTCATAACCTGAAGCAACTTCTTTAACTTCATCTTTAAAACGTTTTAAAGAACCTAATTCACCATCATAAATGACAACACCATCTCTAATTAAACGAACTTGTGAATTACGAACAATATTTCCTTCAGTTACATAACATCCAGCAATAGTACCAATCTTACTAACTTTAAATATTTGTCTAACTTCAGCTTGACCAGTAATCTTTTCTACAATATCAGGATCTAACATTCCTTTCATAGCATCTTCAAGTTCTTCAACAATTTTATAAATGACATTATGTAATCTGATTTGAACGCCTTCTTCCTCAGCTTTTTGGCGCACACTTGCTATTGGGCGAACATTAAATCCATAAATAATAGAATTACTTGCTTGAGCTAATAAAACATCAGATTCAGAAATGGCTCCCGCACTTGAACGAACTACATTGATACGAACACCTTCAATATTAGTTTTTTCTAGCGTTGCTTTAATAGCTTCCGCACTACCTGCCACATCAGCTTTAACAATAACATTAATTTCTTTAATGTCACCTTCTTTAATTTGACGAGATAAATCATCTAAAGATAAAGCAGCACTAGCACGACGTTGATCATCAAGCATTTTCGCATATCTTTTTTCACCAATAGTACGAGCTTCTTTTTCAGTTTCAAAAGCCATAAACTTTTCACCAGCTTCTGGAACATCATTTAAACCAGTGATTTCAACTGGCATACTAGGACTAGCAACTTTAACTAATTTATAATCATCATCATACATTTGTCTAACACGTCCAAAGGTATTACCAACAACTATTGGATCTCCAACTCTTAATGTACCATTTTCAACTAATAAGGTTGCAACAACCCCTTTTCCTTTATCAAGCTTAGCTTCAATAACGGTTCCATATGCATGACGTTTAGGATTAGCTTTTAATTCTTGAATTTCAGCTACTAATAATAAAGTTTCTAATAATTCATTAATCCCAATCCCTTTTTTGGCAGAAATGTTATTGTAAATGGTATCGCCACCCCATTCTTCAGGCATTAAACCATGTTCAGCCATTTCAGCTATTACTTTATCAGGATTAGCTCCTTCTTTATCAATTTTATTAACAGCTACAACAATAGGAACTTTTGCATCTTTCGCATGATCGATAGCTTCTAATGTTTGTGGCATAACTCCATCATCTGCCGCAACAACTATAACAACAATATCAGTTACACTAGCTCCACGCGCACGCATTGCAGTAAAAGCTTCATGCCCTGGTGTATCTAAGAAAGTAAGTTTTTGACCCTTAATACTTACTTGATAAGCTCCAATATGTTGCGTGATACCACCAAATTCACCTTCAATAACTTTTGTTTTTCTAATAGTATCTAATAAAGTTGTTTTCCCATGATCTACATGTCCCATAATCGTAATTATTGGGCTTCTTGGAACTAAGTCTTTAGGATCATCTTCAATTTCAAAATCTTCAAACATAATTTCACTATTTTCAACTTGTTTACTAGCTTCAATATTATATTCTAAACAAATCAATTCAACCATTTCATCATTTAAAGATGAATTAATAGTTGCCATATGACCTAATAAAAATAATATTTTAATTAATTCAGCAGGTTGTTTATTTAATTTACTTGCTAATTCACCTACTGTAATTCCTTCATAATACTCTACAACACCATCTTCTACTTTTTCATGATGATGTTCTTGAGTAGTTGGAATATTAGATATTAGTCCACTATCTTTTTTCTTATGGTGTTTCTTTGCCATAATATTCCTCCTATCTTAATTTATTTATAATTAACTTTTTAAAATTACTATCAATTATACTAAAATATAAACGATTAACTTTACCTGTTGCCTTGAAAATATCTTCCATACTTAGCATTTCAAGATAATCAATTCCATAATAATTACATTTATCAATTAAACGCTTCTTAGTATTATCACTAGCATCAATACTAATAATTACTAATTGAGCTTGTTTTTTTTGAATACTAAGGATTACTTTTTCACCAAAAACTAATTTATTAGCTTTCATTGCTAATCCAATAACACTTAATAAATTATTCATTAATAAGTCCAGCTAATTCTTGATAAATATCATCAATATTAGTAATTTTAAAAGCTTTTTCAAAAACTTTTCTTTTTTTCGCTAATTCAACATTTTCTTTGGTAAGCTTAATATAAGCTCCTCGACCATTCATTTTCCCTGTTTGATCAACTTTAATCTCATTATCTTTATTCAAAACAATTCTAATCATTTCTTTTTTAGGATATTGTTCATTAGTAATCAAACACTTACGAAGTGGAATCTTTTTTTGTTTCAAATTAATCACCCTTATTCATCATAGTATTTATCATACTCATCGTAATCAACTTCATCATAATATTCTTCTTCTTCTTCTTTTTCTTTTTCTTCCTCAGCTCTAATAGCAGCTAATTCTTCTTCTGTATAAATCGGAACAACTGGTTTTTCTTCAGGTTTTTCAACATCTAAAAAAGTTATTTCTTCTTCTTTTTCTTGTTCTTCATTAGTTTCTTCCACTACTTCTTTTTTAATCTTCTTCTTTGTTACTGGAGTAGCTCCTGCTTCTCTAATATCTTGTAATAAAGTTTCTAAATCAATAACTGGCTTACTATCTTCATCATTATCTTCTTCTTCATAAATTGGATAATAATCATTAACAACAGGACGTGGCTTTTTAATAATTTTCTTAGGCTTATTTTCATTATCTAAAACAACTTCTTCTTGTCCTTGATAAACACTACCATTATTAAGTAAAGTTAAATTCATTTCTTCAGCTTGTGATAATGATTTAATATCAATTTTATAACCAGTAAGTAGATGAGCTAATTTAACATTTTGACCTCTTTTACCAATAGCTAGACTTAATTGATCATTAGGAACAATAACAATAGCTTCATTGCTTTCAGCATCATAATCAATAGATAAAGTTTTTGCTGGAGCTAAAGCATTAGCAATATAAACAACTGGATCTTTACTATATTCAATAATATCAATCTTTTCATTATTTACTTCACTAGATACTGCTTGTACTCGCATTCCTTTAGGGCCAATACAAGCTCCGATAGGATCAAAATTTTCCTCAGTAGTTGAAACAGCCATCTTAGCACGATCACCTGCTTCTCTAGCAATAGAATCAATAATAACACGACCAGTTTGAATATCAGGAACTTCTGCTTCAAATAATCTCTTTAAGAAATTATTATCACTTCTTGATAAAGTAATATTAGCCCCTTTCGCATTACTATCAACATCGACAACATAAACTTTAATACGATCGCCAACTTTTAATCTCTCATTAGGAATTTGATTTTTAGCTTGTAAAATACCACCAGTTCTACCTAAATTAATAATGGCATAATTTTTTTCAACCATATCAATAGTTCCAACAATTATTTCATCTTTCTTTTCCGCAAACTCATCATAAACTAAAGATTTTTCTATTTCTCTAATTTTTTGTTTAACAACTTGTTTAGCTTGAATAGCAGCTAATCTCCCAAAATCATCAACATTTACTTCATTATAAACAATATCATTTTCTTGATATTCACTATTAATTTTATGAGCATCTTCTAAAGAAATCTCTAATTCATCATCCTCTACTTCTTTAACAACAGTATACTTTTCAAATAATCTTATTGTTCCTTCATTAACATCAATTTGAACTTCAACAGGTGTTTCTTTTTGTTTCTCTTTTTTATAAGCTCTTTCTAATGCTTCTTTTAAAGAATCAATAATTACTTCTTTAGGTATACCTCTTTCATTTTCTAAAATACTTAAAGCGTCTAAAAAATCATTTGCTTTCATTATTCTTATCTAACCTTTCTAGAATTTTATAGCTTGTCGAGCTAATTTTATATTATCCCAGTTAATACTAATTTGTTTCTTAACTGCCTTTACTAAATATTGAATAGTAATACCTTCATCATTAACATCAAGAAGATATCCTTCAACATCATTCATCCCTTTTAGTGGATTAATAAATTTCACATAGACAAATTCATTAATATTATCTTCAAAGTGAGTTCTATTCTTGAAAACTTTTTCCGCCCCAGGTGAAGAAATTTCTAATAAATATTCATTTTTTATAATATCAATTTCATCCATTAAATCAGATATAAGTGGTGTTACTTCCACAATATCATCTAAACTAATGCCACCCTTTTTATCAATAAATATTCTTAGAATATTTTCATTATGTTCTTTAACATATTCCACATCATACAATTCTAAATTATATTCATTAATTATTGGTAAAATACTTTCTTTTATTTTTTCAAACATTTACTCACCTCAATAAATAATAATGAGAGGTTTGCACCTCTCATACTTTAATTATTATATACTTTTATTTATATAATGTAAAGTATATGTCCAAAGAACTACTTATTAATATTTCTAAAATAAAATACTTAAATTGTTTAATAATAAAGATTAATGCTATAATACTAAAGAAATGAGGAAGATATATGGCAATAAGAGGTTTAGCTTTAAATAATGAAGTAAGAGTTTATGGTATTAATAGTACTGAAATTGTAAGAACAGCCCAACAAAAACTAAATACTAGTGCTTGTGCTAGTGCTGCTTTAGGACGTGTTTTGTCAATTGTTTCTTTAATGGGAATAATGTCTAATGATCAAGAACAAATCATTGTTACTATCGATGGAAATGGTCCCTTAAAAAAAATACATGCCCATTATATGGCCAATCATACCATTAGAGGATATGTTGATAATCCACAAGTTGAAGTTTTGATAAATGATCAAAAGAAATTAAATGTTAAAGAAATAGTAGGTACTCAAGGAACATTATCAGTAATGATAAAATATGGTTTAAAACAAGATTACTTTGGCATGACCAATTTAATTAGTGGTGAAATAAGTGAAGATTTTGCTTATTATTTTGCATCAAGCGAACAAATCCCTTCAGTAGTTAGTGCAGGTGTTTTAGTAGATAAAGATGGAACGATAATAAGTGCTGGAGCCATCATCTTTCAATTATTACCGCAAGCTAGTGAAACAACAATTCAATATTTAGAAAATTGTATTGATAAAATAAGTAATATCTCTTCAAAATTAAAAGAAGATAATGATATAATGCATGTTATTAATAATGTTTTTGAAGATTTTACTTTATTAGAAAAAACTAATGTTACTTATAATTGCCCTTGTACTAAAGAAGAATTTTATTATAAAATAGCAACTCTTTCAATTAAAGATTTAAAACAAATAAAAGAAGAAGATCATCAAATAGAAGCAATATGCCCTTGGTGTAATACAAAATATCATTTTAATGAACAAGAAATAGACCAAATAATAAAAGATAAACTAAAAGCCAAAAAAGATTAGTATTAATTAAACTAATCTTTTTTATTTACTCTACTATTTTTTAAAACAATAATATCAATAATAGAAGTAATTACTATCAATATAATATAATAAACAAAGTAATGTTCTTTAAAAATCAAACCAAATATTCCTAAACCAATAATAACTATTATTAAAATAAATATTCTTTTAAAAGCTATCTTTTCTTTAAGATAATCATAATATTCAAAAATAATATTTTTAAAGAAAATAAAACAAACTAATGCGACAAAACCAATAAGATATAATAATAAACTTTCATTAATAAAGAAACCAATATGAATTAAACAAGCTATCAGCATAATCGAACTAATAATAAATAAATGTGAATATAATAACAATTGTCCACTACCTTGATGTCTTTTATTTATAATATCATCATATTCACTATAATAAGAAAGAAATAATAAAATTAAAGCTAATAACATAGCTAATAAAAAACAAATATTATTAAAACTAAAACTATTATTTTCTATAAAAGATACAACTGAAACAATTGCTTCACCAAAACTTATCATTACTAATAATCCTAAACGTTCAGCTAAATGGCCAATATGCACAGGAACTAATTTTAATTTAGAATGATATATTAAAGGTAGAATTAAATCAAGAAAAATACCTAAATACATAATTACATATCTTAAAGGTGATGGAATAAATAAAGATAATAATGTTATTAATAATCCAACACTTAAACAGCTAGCTAATGTCTTTGAAACAATACTATTATTACTATCATCATTACGTTTATAAGTAATAATATATTCAATAATAGTTACTAAACGAGATAAAGCATAACCTAAGATAAAAGTAAAATAAGTTTTATCAAAATCAAGATTAAAACTAGCACACATAATAACAATCGCTAGAATTTGTAATCCCATAAAAATAATAGGAACTTTTAAATATTTATCAAAACGATTGTAAAACATAGTTTGACCAGTCCAAGCCCACCATAAAGGAATAACCATTAAAAAATATTTAAATAATATTTCTAAAGATTGTTCTTCTTCAATATTTAATAACCAATGATTGGTACTGGCAATCGCAACCACAAAAATTAAATCAAAAAATAATTCTAACCAAGTAACTTTCTTTTCTATCATTAAATCAACTCCAATAAACTTATATAATTATATCATAACAATAAATACAACTAATAAGTGATAATAATTCAATATTAATAATATTTAGTTACATAATTAATTAATTCAATAATTTGATTTTTAGAAGTATAATCTACTTTATTATTATATGTTTCTAATATTATTTTTTCACTAGCACTAATATTATCCTTACTCTTTTTATTGATCATCTTAAATAATAATTTAATTAAAATCTTATGATTTATTTTTAAATTATCATAATCACAAGCCCCTCTAAAATAAAAAAACTTCTTTACATCACTACTATAAGTATCATTTAATTTATTTAAATCAGTATCATTAACATCGCTTAATCCTACATAAAAGATAATAATATTATTTACTTTATTAAATCTTTTACCAATACTCTTACTAGCATAAATAGGATTACCATAAATAATTAAATCATATTTTAATAAATCTTTTTCATCAATATTATCACTATCAAACATATCACATTTTAAAGCATCTTTAATCCATAAAGCATACCTTTTAGTACAACCATATTTAGACTTATATATTACTACAATATTCTTCATTTTATCCCCCTACTTTATTTAACATTTAATAATGCTTGTTCAATTGCTTTTAATATACATTTACTACTTACACTAGCATTACTTATCACATCAACATTTAATGATTGTTTCTCAACAACATCATTAATTATCTTATTAGCCTTATTACCTAAACCATTTTGATGTTTAATTAACTTAATTTCTTTAATATGATGATTATTTACTAAAACACTTAACTTAACTTCTACTAAAGACACTTTGGCTTCACCATAATAAATTCCATCTTTAACATTTTTAAGATTCATATTATTAATACTAATGTTATTTGCTAATGCTTTACCTTCTTCTATTACTTTATTAAACATAAATAAATTTATTAATATAAATATAATAAAACATATAATAAATACTTTAACTTTTCTATTTTTCATCAATAAATTTCTCCATAAAATAATCAATATGAGTTTCTAACATAATTAATAATTTCTTTTTATCATACTTTTGATCATACATATTCATTAACATATAAATAACTGAGAAATATTCTAATGCTAAAACATTACTATCATAATTATTTATTTTAGATGAATATTTATTAATTACTGTTTGAGCATTACCAATTATTCCACCCATTAAATATTCATTTAATAAAGATGCCATCTTAGGATTACGATATTGTTCTAAAGTGAGCATTTTTCTAAAATTTGATGCCATTTTGTCTTCCGTCCAATATTTATACATCATCATACTAAAATCTTTAATTTTATTTAATGATAGATTATTATTAAAATCATTAACTTTCTTCTTATTTTTATCATTCATAAGTAAAATGATATTATCAAAAATATCTTTTTTACTATCATAATGTTTATATAAAGCAGCTTTACTAATATTTAATTGATCTGCAATATCTTTCATTGAAACTCCTTCATAACCATCTCTAGCAAATAAAGTTAAAGCAATTACTAATATCTTATCTTTTGTTTCATACATATTATCACCATTAGTTACCTTTCGTTAACCTAATTATAGTTAACACTCGTTAACTTGTCAATATATTTTTCATAATTGATATTTATATCATTAATTTTGTTATAAATAAAAAATAATTATTTACTTTAAAGTAGGAGTGTGATAAATTGGATATAGTTAAATATGATGCAAAAGAGTTATGCAAAGAGATTAAGCTAGCTTGTAGTGATTATGGCATTAAATTAAGACCATTATGTAAAGAACTAGGCATATCTCAATATAGCTATAACATTATTGTTAACAGTAGTAATCAAATAACAGTTAAAAACACTTCAAAATTAGGAAAAGCAATTATAGAGTTATGTAATTATTTAGATATAAGATATTGGATGTATGAGGAGTATTGATAATGGAAGATGATAAATTTAAAAATATAGCAACTAAAGGTTATATGAATATTAAAGCAAATATTGATATTAATAATATTGATAATAATAAAGATAAATTTAGTGAATATAAACTTAACGAAAATAAAATTAATAATGATGAAGTATATATTTATAAAGGCAGAGAATTTACTAAAGATACAATAAAAACATTAAATGCAATGACTAAAGTAGCTAATATAATTATATTTATTATAAGATGGATTTTTCCATTATGGACATGGTATTTATTAGAATTTACTGTATACTTTATTCCAGTTATACTGATATGGTGGTTAGGTTGGTTTATAATTATGAAAATTATTGATTTTGTATTTGATTGGTTAAACAAATAAACATATATATTAACATCTAAAACATCTTTTTTTAATTTGACAAACAATTATAATCATGTTAGATAGGTACGATTAGTGCTTATCTGACATGATTTTTTCATAGTTGTTATTTACTATTAAAATAATTATTTTATTTATCATAATACTTAGCATTGTTTCTTTTAGCATAGTATATAGCACTAATCCCATTTAAAAAATATTCCTTAGCATCAGTATTACTAAAGTTCTCCATTAGACTAACTGATAGTTTAGCATTACTTGAACGTTGTAATAACACTTTATTATTACCATAAGTATAATAACTTCTAATACTACACTTGCATTTATAAATAAATTAATAGATAATAAAAACATCACTTCAAATAATGAGTGATGTTTTAATTTATTATATTTATTAATTAAATATCTAATAACTTAATTAATGGATGATCGTTTTTAATTAAATAGTAAAAGATAATTACTCCGATAAAAACAGCAACCAATTCGCCTACTCCAACTGTGAACATCGTGAAAAATAATGGTAATTGAAATACTAAATTTAATTCAACTCCGACAATAATACCATTAACTAATGCAGCTGGTATTAAAACTAAAAAGATATTTCTACATAAGCCAATTAACAAACATGCACACAATGTAGCACAAGTTCCAAAAGCTACATCAACTAAACCAAGTGGACTAAACAAATTCACAATGAAACATCCTAATGTTAATGAAATAGTATATTTACGATTAATAAAAGGTAATACCATTAATGCTTCACCTAATCTCATTTGAATTTGTCCATAACTTAAAGGTTGAATCATCACCGATAAAGCAACATAAATAGCAGCAACAACCCCTAATTTAACAATTGTTTGTGTAATATTATTCATTTCTATTCTCCTTAAATTGATAATTTTCTTTAATAATATTTAATATTAAAGCTATACCATAAATATCTGCGCTGCCACCACAACTTATGTTATTAGCTAAACAATACTCGTTAATTTTATCATAATCTTCCTTATTTTTTGCATTTTTTAGCATTAATTTTAAATAATTATATTTATCAATACCACCTCGATTAATAATATTAGTATCTTCAATATTATTCATAATACTAATCATAATTTTATTAAGATCATTTAAATTAATATCATCTACTATTTTAAAAATAGATTGATAACCATTTAATGCCAATCCTCTAATTCCTTTAATATTTAGTAAATAATATTCATAACTATTATTAGTAATATTTCTATGATCAATAAAATCATTAATTATTGGTTTAGAAAATTCTTTAATTTTATCACTTATTTGATAATAATTATTACTAAGTAACATACCACAATATATTAAAATTAATGAAAAGATAGCACCTTTATGAGTATTAATATTATTTGTATTATTAAACATTGCTTGTTCTAATTTTAAGCCATATTTTCTTAAATTATTAAAAGATAATTCTTGTTTATTAAAATTAATAAATTCTTTACTTATAATATCAATACTATCAATAAAAGTATAATAGTCCATATCTTGATGAGCTCCACTATCTTTAAAAGATACTGTACCATAAGCAATAGGTTTATTTAATTCATTACTTAAAGCATAAATAGTTAAATTTTTAAAGATTAATTCTTTATCAAAAATATCATTAATTACTAAATTATTAAAATATTGTTGTAATTCTTGATAAGAATGTCTTTGCATACGATTACATATTTTAGCATCTTCATCACAAATAAAACATTTTCTAGCACTATATCCTATTTTTTTTCTTGATATTAAATTTAGCTTAGTATCAATAACATCTAAATCTAATAAACGATTAACATCTTTACTATTTTCATAATTAATCATTTCTTTTTTTAAATTATTAACTTCTTGATTAACAATAGTTAAAATAACTAATCCTTCACTTGTACTTATTATTTGATAATATTCTATTTTTATTAATTCTCTTAATTCTAAAAAGGCTTTAATTACTAAATAAGTAGTCATAAGATTATTTTTATATAAGCCAGGATAATTAGCTTTAATACTTAATAATGGTAAATGATATTGGTTTATTAATTTATTTTGTAGTAAAACTCTTTTTTCTTTGTCATTTAAAATTTGTTCTTCATAAATCATATTATAATTCTCATTTCTATTAAATTAAATATTCATATTCATAAAAAAAAGCTAGTCAGCTTTTTTTTCATCTTCTTTTTTAAAGATTAACTTTACTAAAGAGATAGTATTATCTTCTACTTTTTCAACTTTAAATACCATGTTATCAATTACAACAGTATTAGTTTCTACATTATCAGGTAAATCTCCTAAATAATGAATCATTAAACCAGCTATTGTATCATATTCTTCACTATCTTCTTCAATTTCTGTATCAAGTTCTTCATTGATATCCGCTACAGTTACATAACCTTTGATTAAATATGTATATTCATTAATTTTCTTAATATCATCATCTTCATCATCATATTCATCTTCAATTTCACCAACAATTTCTTCAATTAAATCTTCAATAGTGACAATACCAGCTACCCCACCATATTCATCAATCAAAATAGCGATATGTTTTTTATTCTCTTGTAATTCCGCAAATAATTTATCAATATTTCTTCGTTCACTAGTGAAATAAGGTTCTTGAATTATTTTCTTTAAATCTATTTTATCAAAACCAACTTTATAAGCTTCTATCATTAAATCTTTCATATAAAGAATACCAATTACATTATCAATATCATCTTGATAAACAGGAACTCGTGAATACATATTTTCAAAATACTCATCATAATATTCAATAAAAGGTTTATCAATATCAATAAAAAAGACATTGGTACGAGGAGTCATAACATCTTTAGCAAGCTTATCATCAAATAAAAAAACCGACTCAATCATTTCCTTACCAGTTTCATTAATAAGACCATGCTTAGTACCTATTTCTAATAATTGATTAATTTCTTCTTCTGTTACTTTTTCTTCAATTTTCTTAGTATCAATTCTAAATAATTTCATAAAGAAATTAGTTGAAAAAGATAAAAACTTAACAAATAAAGCAGATAATTTCGCAAATATATTAATAGTTTTAATTGATTTTAAAGCAAGTTGTTCAGGTTTTTGTAAAGCAATTCTTTTGGGAATTAACTCTCCAAAAACTAAAGTAAAATAAGCTAAAATAAAAGTAATTACAATAATAGCAATTCCATTAGCACTACTTTTATTTAAAAAAGATAATTTATTCAACAAGTAAGCTAAAGGATTAGCTAAATGACTTGCCGCAAAAGCTGAAGATAAAAATCCTGCTAAAGTAATTCCTACTTGAATAGTAGAAAGAAAGCGATTAGGATCTTCCATCGTTTTTTCAAGAGTAATAGCTCTTTTATTACCTTGTTCAGCTAAAGTTCTAATTTTTGTTTTATTGCTTGAAACAATTGCCATCTCTGCTGCTGAGAAAAAAGCATTAATTGCGGTTAATATAATGATTAATAATATTCCCCAGAGCGAAGCGGGATCAAATTCCATATTTTTTCTACTCCTTAAAAGTAATTTTTATAGACATATCTTATCATATGTTATCATATTTGACAATTGAATAACATATTCTAAAGATGCTTAATTTTAAGATGAAAATCACCATTATTTAAATAGTTATCTATTTTATTTATAAGTAATTGTTTATCTTTATTTAAATTACCTTTTAAAAATAAATAATTTGAATTATGAGCACTACTAAAGAAAGTATTTACTAAGTCTAAATGTTCTAAAATCATTCTTGTTTCCATAATTTCTTCTTTACTATCTAAAATTTCAAATTTATGATTAATAACATCTTGATAAAGAGGTGTATTAGGTTCTACCATTAAAGATAAAACCGCAAAATACTTAGGTTGAATTTTATTAATTAATTGAGCACTTGCCATAGCATGTTCTTTACTTAAAGCTTTAGAAGCTATTCCAATAATAATCATAATACTTAAATCAAATCCACAAGCTTTAGCTTTTAAACAAGCTTCGATAATTTCATCAGAAGTTACTCCTTTATTAATATTTTTTAAAATTTTATCACTACCACTTTCAGCACCTAAATATAACAATGATAAACCATTATCTTTTAATAATTTAAGTTCTTCATCACTTTTTCTTAATACATCTTGAAATGTCGCATAACTACTTATTTGTTTAACATTTACAAAAAGCTCTTTAATTTTTTGTAATACTCTTATTAAGTCATCTGTCTTAACTACTAAAGCATCACCATCACATAAGAATATTTTTTCAATATAGTCTTTATGTTCAAAATTTTCTAATTCATTAATTACCTCATTAATATCTCTAACATAAAATTGTTTATCTTTATACATACTACAAAAAGTACATTTATTATGTGAACATCCAACTGTTAATTGAACCAATAAACTTCTAGCTTCACTTGGTGGTCTAAATATATTGCCAATATATTGCATAATTACCCTCCTATAAATATAAAAAAACTGGTATACACCAGTAATATTTTAATGGCGGTCCAGACGAGACTCGAACTCGCGATCTCCGCTGTGACAGAGCGGCATGTTAACCACTACACCACTGGACCTAATCAATGGTGGCTTCGGACGGAATCGAACCGCCGACACGAGGATTTTCAGTCCTCTGCTCTACCGACTGAGCTACGAAGCCATTTGGTTGCGGGAGAAGGATTTGAACCAACGACCTTCGGATTATGAGCCCGACGAGCTACCAGACTGCTCCATCCCGCGATATATAATTTTTTAATGGCGGAGGAAGAGGGATTCGAACCCCCGCGACCTTTAACAGCCCTGTCGGTTTTCAAGACCGATCCCTTCAGCCAGACTTGGGTATTCCTCCGTATGATAATAAAAATATTTAATTGGTGGACCCAGCAGGACTCGAACCTGCGACCGACCGGTTATGAGCCGGTAGCTCTAACCAACTGAGCTATGGGTCCTTGTAATTTAATTGGTAGCGGAGGAGGGACTTGAACCCCCGACCTTTCGGGTATGAACCGAACGCTCTAGCCAACTAAGCTACTCCGCCCAGTGTTAGGGTTTTTAAATAATGGTGGAGAATAGCGGGATCGAACCGCTGACCCCCTGCGTGCAAGGCAGGTGCTCTCCCAGCTGAGCTAATTCCCCATCAATGGTCGGGAAGACAGGATTCGAACCTGCGACCCCCTGGTCCCAAACCAGGTGCACTACCAAGCTGTGCTACTTCCCGAAAATAAACTTTTAATAATTTTAATGGCGCGCCCAGCAGGAGTCGAACCCACAACCTCTTGATCCGTAGTCAAGCACTCTATCCAGTTGAGCTATGGGCGCATCGTCAACGTTAATATTATAGCAAGAATACATATTTAATTCAAGTGGTTTTTAGCATTAATTTCTTTAAAAGCTGCATCTATTATTATACTTTACTATTTTTAAAAGTCAATAGAGTAATATTTATGATCAATAATAATTGACTATAAAATATAATGATGATGTGTATGTTTAAAATAATTATCAAACAAAAGACTATGTAATATCATAGTCTTTTAATATTATTTTATTTTTGTTTTACTAGCTCTTTTTCTTTGACTAATAAATTCTTTATCAAGATTAACTTTTTTAGTACGTGCACGACCTGAAACATTAGAATCAATATCTTCTTCCATAAATAATTCTTCAACTTCATCATTATTACTATCCTTAAAGATAACCCCCTCTTCTACTTCATCATCAATATCGTTATTATTTAATAATTCTTGATTTTTAACAAATTCTTCCTCATTAATACCATCTTTAGTTTCATCAATACTTTCTTCATCATCTTTAATAGCACTAATGTCAGTATAATCAATATTAACACTATCAGCATCTGATACCGAACTATCATTATTATATTCAACCTTATTCTTCTTCTTTTTAACATTTACTACTATTAATACAATGATTAGTATTAAAATAATTAAACATACGCCTATTATTGGTAATAACTCTTTAAAATTAAAGCTATTAGTTGTGGTATTAGTAGTATCTTCCTTTTGACAAGATTGATCTTTTTCATCATTACATTCTTCTTCACTTGAAGATTGTTTATTAGGATTATTTATTTCATATAAAGATTTTAAATTATCATTTAAAGCTGAAGTATCACCTATATCACTATAATCAAGAATTAAAACACTTAATTTAGTTAAAGAATTTAAGGCATCAATATTAGAAATATTATTATTACTAATATCAAGATAAGTAAGATTAGTATCACTGCTTAAAAAATTAGCACTACTTAATCCATCATTATTTAAATCTAAGTAGGTTAATTTCTTTAAATTACTAAGACCATTTATTTGTTTTAAAGGATTATTACTAGCAACTAAGACATTAATATTAGTAGGAATATTAGTTAAATTATTAATGTTATTATATGATATATCTAATTGAGTAATACTTTTTAATTTACTTAAAAATGAAACGCTACTAATTTTATTATGAGCGATATTTAATTTTGTTAGACTAGATAAATTACTTAAATAATCAACACTACTTAAATCATTATTAGATAAATCAACATCTTTTAAAGCACTAAATTCACTAATGATAATCATATCACTATATTTAGTATTACTCATATTCAAAGTACTTAAATTGCGATTATAATATAATAAATTAACATTACTTAAATTACTATTATTTGAAATATCTAAAGATTTTAATTTAGATAAAGCTGATATTTCACTAACATCTTTTAAATTAGTATTTGATAAAGATAAAATTTCAAGATTAGCCATTTTATCAATGTTAGCTAAAGAATTAATTTTAGTATCATTACAACTTAAATAAGTTATTTTCTTTAATTCATCACTAGTAACACTAGCACTTACTTCTTTATTTAAAGTTTTCGCAACACAAGTTGCTAGATTTTGATCTGTAAAACTACTTTTAAATGTTGCAGCATTAATATTAATATTAAGAATACTAATAAATATGAACGAGATAAAAAGTAAATTAATTTTTTTAATCATAGTATACCTCCATTAAGTATAATCCAATACTAGGTACTATTTTAGAATAAGCACTAATATCTTTTTTTTCAAATAATTCATTGATATCATCAAGGCTTTTTTTATTCAAAGATACATCAATTAAAATACTAACAATTTTTCTTATCATATATCTTAAAAAGCCATTGCCATAAAAATCTATTGTAATGATATTATTATCATTAGCAATAATTATATCATAAATTTCTCTTACACTCTCTTTATTTTTTGGAACTGAACTAAAAGAACGAAAATCTTTTTTACCAATAAATAATTTACTAGCTTCTTGCATTAAGTTAATATTTAATTCTTTATTGATAAATAACATTCTATTTCTTAATAAAGGATCATATTCATTTAAATTTATTATATATTGATAATGTTTGCCCTTAGCCTGATAACGAGGATGAAAATTATCATCGACTAATTCCATACTTTTAATATGGATATCTTTAGGTAAAGCTAAGTTAGTCGCATATAAAAAATGATAAATATTTAATTCTTTATTACTTTTAATAATAGCAACTTGATTTAAAGCATGAACTTTTTTATCAGTACGACTAGCGTAAATAAGTTTAATTTCTTGGTTAGCGATTCTTGATAAGACTTTTTCCATTTCTTCTTGAACAGTCCTACCCGAAGTTTGCTTTTCCATTCCTAGAAAATCAGAACCATCATAACTAAAAATTAATTTATAACTAAATAACATATAATAGCTCCTAAATATAAACATGAAATAATAATAGCAACACTATCTTTACTCATCCAAGCATGTTGAATAAATCTTGTCCTAGTAGCACTAGGATTATAACCACGAGCCTCCATAGCATTAGCTAATTCTTCTGCTCTTTTAAAAGCTGAAACAAATAAAGGAATTAATAAAGCAATAACTGCTTTAATTTTAATGCTTAATTTTTTTGCTTTAAAATCAACACCACGAGAAGTTTGGGCAATCATTATTTTATTTGTTTCTTCAATTAAAGTTGGAATAAAACGCAAAGCAATTGAAATCATCATTGCAATTTCATGTGCTGGAAAATGAAATCTTTTTAAAGGTGAAAAACATTGTTCAATTCCTAAAGTTAAATCTAATGGTTTAGTAGACATTGTTAAAATTGATGAAAGAATAACCATTGATATTAAACGAAATAAAATAATAACCGTTTGATTAATGGCTTGCCAATAAACTATAAAACTACCAATATTAAAAGCAACTGGTCCTGTTCTTAGCATAAAAATATTTAAAATAAATAGGAAAACAAACATAAAATAAAGTATCTTTATTTGTTTTAACATTCTTAAAGGACTTAATTTAGCAATCAATATTAAAATTATAATAAAAATAGTACTTATCGCATAAACTAAAATATCATTTATTAAAAAGACTCCTATTAACAAGATAAACAAACATATTATTTTTGAAAGAGGATGCATGCGATGAATAATGGAATTAGTTGGAATATATGCTCCTATCGTAATATTATTTAACATTATTTATAGCCTCCACTAACAAATTAATTAATGTATCATAGTTAACAAAATACTCAGCTTTTTTATTAAAGACATTTTCATATAAAGCTAGTATTTGTGGTTTTTCAATACCATATTGATAAACATGATCATTATTAAAAAATGAAACGGTATCTTGATGAAAAATTTTCTTACCGCCACTAAGTAAAATCACTTCATCGGCATACTTATAAACAAAATCCATATCATGAGAAACAATAATTAATGTTTTATTAAAATCATTTTTTAATTCTAAAAACATTTGCATCATTTCATTAGCACCTTGTGGATCAAGGCCAGCAGTCGGTTCATCTAAAACAATAATATCAGGTTCCATAGCTAAAACTCCTGCAATCGCAACTCTTCTTTTTTGACCGCCACTTAAATCAAAAGGTGATTTTTCAAATAATTCATCTTTAATACCTACTAAATTTAAATATGTCTTAGCTAATTCTTTAGCTTTATCTTCTTCTACATCAAAATTTAAAGGTCCAAACATTACATCTTTTAAAATAGTTTCTTCAAATAGTTGATATTCACTAAATTGAAAAACTAAACCTATATGTTGTCTTAAATTTTTATAACTAGTTTTTGTATCTTGTGGTGTTATTTTGTATTCATCTACTTCAATTGTTCCTTCATCTGGTAATAAAATAGCATTTAAATGTTGAATTAAAGTAGATTTGCCACTACCAGTTTTCCCAATAATAGCCACAAAGGAATTATCTTTAATTTCTAAAGAAATACCATCTAAAGCTTTATATTCAAAAGGAGTTTTTTTAGAATAAGTATGAAAAACATTATTTATATTAATTGACATAATTTATCTTCTAACTCCTTCATGCTTAAATAATCATCAATTTCAATACCTTTTTCTTGTAATGAATTAGATATTTTTAATGCTAAAGGAATATCTAAACCAATAGCACTTAATTTCTTTGCTTCTTTAAAAATATCTTTAGGTAATCCTTCCATAATAATTTTACCTTTTTCTAAAACAATAACATAATCAGCTTTTAAAACATAATCAATATCATGAGTAATACTAATAATAGTAACTTCTTTACGCTCTTGTAAAACATCAATTAAATGATTAATTTCATTAACACCAGTTGGATCTAACATACTAGTAGCTTCATCAAAAATCATAATATCAGGATGCATTGCTAGAATACCAGCTAAAGCAACTCTTTGTTTTTGACCTCCACTTAAACGAGAAGGTTCATGATTTAAATACTCTTCCATTCCAACTTTTTGAGCATATTCTTTAACAATAGGCATCATTTCATTACTAGGAACACATTTGTTTTCCAAACCAAAAGCAATATCATCTTGGACACTAGCTCCGATAAATTGATTGTCAGGATTTTGAAAAACAATACCTACTTTATCTCTGATATCATAAACACTTTCTTCATTCATTAATAGTCCATCAACCATAATAGTCCCTTTTTTAGCTTCCAACAAACCAATAATTAATTTAGCTATAGTCGATTTACCACTACCATTATGCCCTAATATTACCGTATGACTACCTTTTTTAATTTTTAAATTAATATTTTCTAAAGTCCATTTTTTAGTATTATCATTATTATCATAACTAAAATACAAATCTTTTATCTCAATCATATTTTCCCTCTTATAGAACTTTCTTAATTTCTTTTTTATAAACTTCAACACCAGGTTGATTAAAAGGATCAACTTTTAACAACATAGCACTATAAGCACAACTATACATCATAAAAGCCATTAAATAAGCTAAATTATATTCATTTAATAAACCATTATTAATAAGATAATTATTTACTTTACCACTATTATAATGAGCTTTAATAACACTATCTTTTACAATATTATTTACTTCACTTAAATTATATTTACTTAAATAACTAAAATCATCATTATCTTTAAAACTTGCTAGATTAATATCTTTATTATTATCAAAAAGAACATTAGTTTCAAACAATAAAGGCGTTCCCTCTTGCACAAATTGCCCTAAAGAATGTAAATCAGTTGAATAAATCATTCCAATTGGTAATAAACCTTTCTTATCCTTACCTTCACTTTCCGCAAATAATTGCTTATACCATTCAATCAAACCTCTTAAATTAGGTTTATAAGTAATTAAAGCTTCAACTTTTTTTCCAGCAAGATATTCTAAATAACGAATACTACCATACTTAAAAGCAACATTAATATCATCACTATAAAAATCAATACTTGCTTGATTAGCACCAGCTAATAACTTAGTAATATCTAAACCAGTAAAAGCTAAAGGAATTAAACCAACTGGGGTAAATACTGAATATCTACCACCAATATCATCATTTATAATATAAGATTTAATATCATTTTTATTTACAAATTCCCTTAGTATTCCATGATGAGCATCAGTTGTGATAATCGTTCTTTTTTTAAATTCATCAAAACCATATTTATCAATCATTAATTCTTTAATAATTTCAAAAGCAATACTCGGTTCTAAAGTAGTACCTGATTTTGATATTACATTTAAAACAAAATCATTTTTATTACAATATTCTAATACATTATTAAAATAATCACTATCTAAATTATTACCTAAATAAATTAAACGATACTCTTTATTAAAATTACTATTTAACGCTCTATCAATAGCAACACTTCCTAAGTAAGAGCCTCCTATACCAACAACAATCATCGTTTTCGCAAGCATTCTTAATTCTTTAATATCTTTATTTATTGAACTAATTAGTTCTTGTTTATTACTACTAGCATATTTATGCCAACCAAACATTTCACTTTTTAATAAATCTTCTTTGATAGTAGGATAAAGACTTTCTAAATCTTTAATATTCTTATCTAAGATACTACTTTTCATTTCAAAATTGATCATTTTAATCACCTATCTTTTCTACCCAATTTTTCATAGCTTTTTCTAAACTTTTAAATCCTATCTTATTTTCTAATTTTAAAGAAAGAATATTTTGTGAATTATTTTTTAAATTCTTAATTTTCTTAAATTTCATCTCTTTGTAAAATTGAATATCTCTATTTTGATAATCAATTTGTGAATTAGGCACAAAGCCCATTTCTTTATTACTTAACTTAACTACAAGTCCATATTTATTTTTATTAATAACTTGCCCCTTTATTATTTCATTATTATCAGCTGGCACTTTTAACACCTCGCATGTATTATATCATAAAAAGATAATCCTTAATATGTACATTTATCAAAGCCTTATTAGTTACGTGATTAATGTGCTATAATAGGTAAAAGGAGTTTTTATATGATGGATTTTTTACCATTAATTGCCGCAATTATCGCAAATGTAATTGCTCAATTAATGAAACCTTTTACAAAATATTTTAAAACAAAGAAGTTTGACTTACTTGAGGTACTATCTAGTGGTGGATTCCCTAGTTCACATACTTCAACTGTTTCAGCTTTAACTTTTTCTTTTGCTTTTCGTGATGGAATAAATAGTAATGCCTTTATGATATCATTTATTCTTATGTTAATTGTTTCATACGATGCTATGAATGTTAGATTATATACAGGAAGAAACATATCAGTTACAAATCAATTGATTAATGATTTAAGAGATTTGCTTGGTTTAAGATTAGATGATCCAATCTATTTTACTAAATTAAAGAAAATTATTGGTCATGAACGAGTAGAAGTATTTGGTGGATTCGTTTTAGGAATCTTAGTTAGTTTAATATTATTTACATTAATGGGAGGTAAATTATAATGAGTGATATTGAAAAACAAATTATTGAATTTAGTGATACTGTAAGACCATATCTAAGAAGAGATGGTGGCGATTTTGAATATATTGGTTTTAAAGATGGAATTGTCTATATTAAAATGTTAGGACAATGTGCGGGATGTGGTAGTTCTAAAGTAACACTATCATATATTGAAGATATGATGTGTGAAGAAATACCTGGTGTTATTGGAGTAGAAGAAATATAAAATGAATAAAATATTAGTTATAGCAGGAAGTAATGCTAGTGATTCGATAAATCAAGATTTAGCTAAAAAAATAGCTTTAAATGAAAATGTTGATTATATCGATACTAGAACATTAAATATTCCTTTACATAATAGAGATTTAGAAATAAATTTTCCAAGTAGCGTAATAGATTTCTATCATAAAATAAAAGAATATCAAAATTTAATTATCGTAACACCAGAATACAATGGTAACCTTTCTTCATTCTTTAAAAGTATTCTCGATTGGTTAAGTCGCCATGATCGTTTCTATTTAGATAATATTAATGTTATTATTCTAAGTGCTAGTCCTGGACAAACAGGTGGTGCTAGCGTCAGAGAAAGTCTTAAGAATATGTTAAGCTTTACTAATGCAAACATTATTGGTACTATAGGCTTTAAAGAATATGATATTACCAAAGATTATTCAAAAGAAATTAAAAAAATAATTAACTTATTTAATCACTAACAAACATATAAAAAGTATGTCTTAAGACATACTTTTTTTATTAATATCATTTTAATAACTTAACCTAATTATTATCATCATGACTTTCTTGTGAATAATTATTCATCTTATAAATAGTATAAAATAGTAATCCATAATATATTATTGATAAAATAATAATTATCTTTTTTAATGATTCCTATAATACTATTACATATTACTTCTTATTTTTATTTATTAATTATTGTTTTTATTATCAATATCACTATTTTAAAGTAAAAAAAAAGAATAGTATTAACTATTCTCATTCTTATTAAATTTAATAGTAAAAGTACTACCTTCATTAACTTTTGATTTAACATCAATAGTTGCATTTAATTTAACTAAAATACTTTTAACAATGTTTAACCCTAAACCATGACCACCAGTATGCTTATCTCTAGATTTATCAATACGATAGAAACGATCAAAAATTAAATCTAATTCTTTACTATCCATCCCAATACCAGTATCTCTAACACTTATATAAATATGATTAATATCTTCATATGCTTTTATAGAAACATATCCTTCACTAGTATATTGTAAACCATTATTAATTAAATTAATTATTACTTGTTTTACTAATTTATAATCACTAATTAAATTGTCATTTACATAATTCCTAAAATAAATTTTAATATTAGTATCTCTAGTTTTATAAACATTATTTAAATCATCAAATAAATAATCAATATCTATTAATTCTTTTTTTGTATTAGTTTCAAAATTAGCTGTTAAATTATCAATAATACTATTAATTCTTAAAGATTCGTCATTTATTGTATAATATATTTTCTTTAGTTCATCTTGATTATCAAAATCAACTCTCATTAATAAATCACTTAAACCAATAATACCACTTATTGGCGTTCTTAATTCATGCTTTAAATCTTTAATAAATTCCTCTTGTTTAATATAAACATTTTTAATTAAACTAATATCAATATATGAAATTATTATTCCTTTAAAAATATCTTTATTACAACGCATCATTTCAACATAGAAATATCTTTCTTTATAAGTAGTTTCAATAATACGATGAGAATGACCACCAGTAATAAATTTATTCACAAAAATATTATCTTCAACATAATTATCAATATCATTAGTATCAAATAAATGAGAAAAAGAATCATTATAATAAATAATATCTCCATCTAAAGATAATAAAATAGTTGGTGAACTTTTATTAGAAATAATTAATTGAACAACATTCTTATCATTTAATCTTTTAGTTTCTCGAGCCACTAAATCTTTCTTTTTTACTATATTATAAGATATTAAATAGAAAATAATAAATGGCATAATAAATACTATTGATAAGAAAAATATTTTTACATTATCATAATCAATCAACAAACATATAGCCTACCCCTCTTTTAGTAATTAAATTATTTTTTAGCTCAAGTTTTCTTTTTAAATTAGAAATATGATTATCAATCACTCTTATATTAACATCACTTTCTTCATTCCATAAATAATTAAAAATCATTTCTCTAGTTAAAACTTTATTTTTATTATCTAGAAAAAATAATAAAATATCAAATTCTAATTTACTAGTATCAATACTAATATCATCTTTCATTACTGATCTTGTATCTAGATTGATAATTAAATTATTTATTCTTCTTATATTAGAGTTATGATTAATACGAAGCATTGATTTAACTCTAGCTTTTAATTCTCTTGTGGAAAAAGGTTTAGTTAGATAATCATCGGCACCACTATCTAATCCTTCGACAATATCCATTTCATTATCTTTGGCGGTAAGCATAATAATACGAATATTATTATCATCTTTTCTAATTTCTTTAATAATATCAATACCACTCATATTAGGAAGCATCCAATCAATAATAGCTAAATCAAAGTTATTACTCTTAAGCAAGTTTAAACCTTCTAAACCATCACTAGCTACTTCTACTTCATAATCGCAATTTCTTAATTCATATGATAAAACAAGTTGTAATGTATTATCATCTTCAATTATACAAATTTTATTTTTCATAATTCAACAAATTCACCATTACCAACAAAAATAGTTGCTTCACAAATATTGGCAATGTGACCTCTAGTTCTCTCTAATGTACGAATAACACCATTTAATAAGATAAATGACTCAACATTATTATCTTCTATTTCACTAAAAGGATTACTTTCAATTGTTTCATTTAATAATCTTACTAAATCAGATTCATTTCTTATTAATTCATATGCATGATCAACATCAGTATTAATAAAAGCTTTTTTACATTCAGTAAGTAATTCACTAATAATCATACCCATTTCATTAGTATTTTTTAAGAATAAACTAGTTAAAAAAGTTTTATCACTATTAATAATCGCTGTTTTAGCATTACTTTTTGCATAATCAGCTATTCTTTCGACATCATTTGCGACTTTAATCATACCAATTAAAAAACGTAAATCTTTAGCTACAGGCTGATGTTTAGCAATAGCTAACATAACATCATAATTAATATTTTGTTCTAATTGATTTATTTTTTCATCACTCTCAATTACTTCTAAAGCTTCATTATGATTATTACTAATCAAAGCATCAATAGCTTTATTATGATTTTCAATTGTCTTATCAAACATTAATATAACTTTATCTAAGATACTTTCAATTACTTCATCTAAAATAGTCATTTATATAACCTCCTATCCAAATCGACCAGTAATATAATCTTCAGTTTTACTATTCTTTGGATTAGCAAAAATTACATCAGTCTTATCATATTCAATTAATTCCCCCATTAAGAAGAAAGCAGTATAATCGCTAATACGAGCTGCTTGTTGCATTGAATGAGTAACGATAATAATAGTATAATCCTTTTTTAACTCATTAATCAACTCTTCAATTTTAGTTGTTGCTATTGGATCTAAAGCAGAAGTTGGTTCATCCATTAATAAGACATCTGGCTCCATAGCAATAGCCCTTGCAATACAAAGTCGTTGTTGCTGGCCTCCGCTTAAACCTAAAGCACTGCTATGAAGACGATCTTTAACATCATCCCATAAAGCTGCTTTCTTTAAACTATTTTCGACAATACTATCTAATTCTTTTTTATTAGTCAAACCTTGACATTTAGGACCATAAATAACATTTTCATATATGCTCATTGGGAAAGGATTAGGTCTTTGAAAAACCATACCAACTTTCTTTCTTAATTCAATTTCATTATAACTATCACTATTAACATTTTCATTATTAAAGAGAATACTACCTTCAATACGACAATTAGCAATTAAATCATTCATACGATTAAGACAACGTAAAAAGGTTGATTTACCACAACCTGATGGTCCTATTAAAGCTACAACACAATTATCATCAATATTAATACTAATATTTTTTAATGCTTGCTTACTACCATACCATAAATTTAAATTAATTATTTCAAAAATATTATTCATCATCTTAACCTCTCTTTTTAAATAAATAATTTACTAACTTAACTAATAAATTCAATAATACCACGATTAATAATAATATTAAAGCAATACCATAGGCACTCCCAATACCATTACTACTATAAGTAGGTTCTTGAATAATTAAATATAATTTAGTTGCGAGTGTAGAACCTTGATCCATAAAAGAATGAGGAATAACACTAGCTGTTCCAATTACAAACATAATAGCGGCAGTTTCACCAACAATCTTACCTATTGCTAGAATAACACCATTAATAATACCATCAATACAATAAGGAATAATAACACGATTAATCGTTGTAAATTTACTAGCTCCTAAAGCTAAAGAACCTTGTATTTGATCTACTTTAATTGTTTTAATAGCTTCTTCAGTATTTTTAATTATTAGTGGCAAAACAACAATACTCATAATTAAAGAAGCTGTTAAAATTGATCTGTTTAAACCAATATAATAAATAAAGAAAGATAAAGCAAATAAACCAAAAATAATTGAAGGTATACCATTTAAACTATCAATACTAAAACGCATAGCTTTTACAAAACGACCATTATTAGTATAGATTTGTAAATAAATAGCACTAAAGATACCTAGAGGTAAAGCTATTAATAAAGCTAAACCAACGACCATTAAAGTAGTAATAATTAAAGGAACACTTTCTTTAAATAATTCTTTATTTAAAAAACCAATACCTTGAATAACAATAAATCCTGCTAAACAAAACACTAAAATAACTAATAATATCGTAGCTAAATAAGTTAATAATTTTATTAAAGTAACACCCCATGAACGATTAAGCATTATCAACACCACCTTTATTTAATAAGACTAATAAGACAATATTAATAATCATAATCATTATAAAGAGAATAATACCAGAAGCATACAACGCATTTTGATGTAACCCGCTAGCATAAGACATTTCAGTTGCAATATTAGAAGTTAAAGTTCTTGTTGGTTCTAATAAATTCTTAGGTAAATTAATGGCATTCCCACTAACTAACATAACAGCCATTGTTTCACCAATAACACGACCAGCACCTAAGACAATAGCCGCAAAAATACCTGAACGAGCAGCTCTAAGTTCAACTTTATAAATAGTTTGAATCTTATTAGCACCAAGACCTAAACTAGCTTCAGTATACATTGGATCTACTGCTTCTAATGAGTTGACACAAACAGTAATAATAGTAGGTAAAGACATTAAAGCTAAAACAAAAATAGCAGCTAACATACTATTACCAGAAACACCAACCATATAATAAAAATGATCATATAAAAATGATACAACGGTTTTTAGTACAAAAAATCCAACAATAACTGAAGGAATACCAGCTAAAATTTCTACAATAAACATAATAATATTTTTAATTTTAGCATTAACCATTCGCACTAAACAAACACTACTTAAAATCCCAATAGGAATCGATATTAATAATGATAGTATCGTACTTACAACAGTTGATAAAATCATATAAAGTAAACCAAAACTTGGATTTTTTGCAGTTGGTTGCCATTCGCCATTAAATATCATTTTAATAAAACCATATTCTCTTAAAGCAGGAAAACCCTCTAAAAAAATAAAAATGATAATTAGTAATAATAATAAAGAAGCAAAGATAATACTTAATTTATATAATGTTTCAAAAAAAACTTGTTTTTTCATTTATTTCACCTTAATAAATCCTTCATTTTCCATAATTTGTTGTCCTTTCTTAGACAATATAAAAGATATAAATTCATCTACTTTTTTATTATCTTTTTTACTAACTAAATAAAAATCTCTAGTAATAGGATATTTTTTATCAATAATTGATTGTTCACTAGGTTCAACACCATTTAATTTGATAGCTTTAATTTCATCATCAACACTACCAAGTGACATATAACCAATAGCTCCTTCTTTTTGAGCAACATTTTCGATAACAGCACCAGTAGAATTAACAATAACTGGATTATTACTATCTACTAAACTAATCCCTTGATCTGTTTTAACTTTTATATTTTCTTCAAAAGCATCTCTTGTTCCTGAACCATTTTCACGTGATACTAAAACAATAGGGCGATTGATACCACCAAAATCTTTCCAATTAGTTTTTTTACCACTATAAATATCATGTAAATCATCTATCGTTAAATTGTCAACACCATTATTTTTATTAACAACAACTACAATAGCATCAATACCAATTATATTAACATTTAAATCATCTTTAAGCTCATCTTTAGTTAAAGAACGAGAGCTCATCCCAATATCTGATACACCATCAGTAGCAGCAGTAATTCCAGCACTAGAACCATCAGCGGTTAAATTGATTTTCACATTGTTATCTTTTTCATAACTAGCAATCAATTTTTCCATTACAGGTGCAATACTAGTAGAGCCAGAAACTTCTAATTGATTAGAACTTTCTTTACAAGAAGTACATACTAACAAAATTAATACTAAACTTAATATTTTTTTCAAATAAAATTCTCCTTTTCTTAACATTAACATTATATATTATTTTTTTGTCTAATTACTGTAAATTTTATTAATATTATGTTAAAAAAAGAGAAATAAAAACATTTATCTCTCTTATATATCATATTTTAAAATAATTTCTTGGTTCTAGTACAAATATTATAACAATGATCTCCTATTCTTTCTAAATCTGAAACAATGTCAATAAAAACAGTTGTCGCAGTTGCACCCATTGGTTCTTTATTTTTAACACGCTCAATATAACCATTTTTAACAACTATTTCTAAATCATCTAATTGCTCTTCTTCTAAGTCCATTGTATTTATTAAATCACGACTAGGATTATTTATTAAAGAAATAGTATTTTTCATAATGCTATCTAATAAATCAAACATTCTCATTAGTTCATCTAAAGCCATCGGTGTTAATTCTTCTTTAGCATCATAAATCGTATCAAAATACTTAACAACATTAATACATTGATCTCCTATTCTTTCTAAATCTTTTAAAGTATAGAAAAGATTAGAATGTAAAGTAGCATCTTTTTCAGGTAAAGGATAAGCAACAATTTCTACTAAGTAATCAGCTATACGATCATTAATATCATTAACAATATCTTCATAACCTCTAATTTTAGAAACTAAATTATAATCTTTTGTATTAATATACTTTCTTGTTTGAACAATCATCTTTTCACAAATTTGTGCCATTTCAATAGTAGCTTTATAAGCAACAGAGACAGCAACTTCAGGTGATTCTTCAATAATTTTCTTGTCTAAAACAACACTAGTTTTAACTTCATCTTCATGATTAGTATCACGAATAAGCTTAGTAACTAAAAAGACTAAGCCACCAGCGAAAGGTAATAAAACAATAGTAGTTGTAACATTAAATGAAGCATGGGCAAAAGCAATTTGCATCATTTTATTTAAATTTAAAGTATGACCTATCCAATCAATATATTGATAGAATAATGGGAAGATAATTAAAAAGATAATTGTACCAATTAGATTAAAACAAACATGAGCTGCGGCTGCTCTTTTTGCGGCAATACTTCCACCAACAGCCGCTAAAACAGCTGTAATAGTAGTTCCAATATTATCACCAAATAAGATTGGTAAAGCACCATGTAAACTTAAAACACCTTCACTATATAAAGTTTGTAAAATACCAATAGTTGCGGATGATGATTGAATAAGTAAAGTCATACACATACCTAAACCAACACCAGCAAACTTATTATTTGCTAGACTAACAGCTAAATCTTCTTTAAATAAAGGCATATCAGCTAATACCTTTAAAGAATCACCCATAGTTGATAAACCAAAGAATAAGGCTCCAAAACCTAATAATAACATTCCATAATTTTCCGTACGTGGTTTTTTAGCCATCATTGCCATAAAAGCACCAACAATTAAAAAGTAAGGAGCATAAGCAGAAAGATGAAAACCAATTAAAATTGCTGTTATAGTAGTACCAATATTAGCCCCCATAATAATACCAACAGCTTGTTTTAAATTCATAATTCCTGAACGTACTAAAGAAATTGTTAAAGCAGTAGTACCCGAACTAGATTGAATTAAACCAGTAACCGTAGCTCCGACAATTACTCCCATAACTGGATTAGTTGTATAACGATCAATAAGTTGTTTCATACGATTACCAGCTAATACCTTTAAAGTATCACCCATAACTTTGATACCAAATAAGAATATAGCAAGACCAGCTAAGGCTTGTAAGCCATTAAAATTAACAGCTTGTGCTTGACTTATAAATGTTCCCAATACAATACCTCATTTCTAAAAATCATCAAAATCTAAATCAAATTCCATTTGAGAATTAAAATCATCATAATCTAAAATATCATCTTCTTCATTATTATCAGATAATATTTTAGAATTATTATCATTATTAATGATACCATTATTGTTAGTCAAGTGTAAATCAAATATTAAACATGCATCAATAATTTGTTGATTATCAGTTAATTCAATAGTCTTTTTCATACCTTCTTGAATGTTAGATAGTGGTGTATCATATGCTTTAACTAATTTAACACTATAATCATTCTTAGTAATAAAGACATCACTATTATCATTTATTTTTAAAGTTTTTAAAACATAATCTGGATTAGTCTTCTTTTGTTTAATAACTAATTTACCTTTAGTATTACGATTAGCACTTTCAACTAAACCTAATCCCATTCTTTTAGTTTGACCATTTTCACAAACAATATAAACTTGTTCTTTGCTGATAGCTTCTAAAGCAAGACAACCAACTAAAATATCATTGTTTAAACGCATTGCTTTAACGCCACTAGCTCTTGGTGAAGTAGGTTGAAAATCACTTAAATTAAAACGTAACATATAACCATTACGAGAAGTTAAATTAACATCATTATTAACTAAAGCAATATCATTAGCCACAATTTTATCATCATCTTTTAACTTAAAATATTTTAATACTTTACTATAACGAGAAACTTCTAAATCTTTAAGGTAAGTTGTTTTAATTAAGCCATTTTGTGAAACACTAACTAAGATTTGATTAGTATTAAAATCATTAATTAATAAAGCACTTACCACTTTAGCACTACTACTCATTCCACTAACATAATTATTTAAATGTTTACCAAAATCCTTCCATTTAGTTTCAACTAAATCATAAACAGGAATAAAAGCATAATTACCATCATCTAGAAAGACTAATAATTTATCTAAAGTACTAGCTTGTGAAATCGCAAAGATAAAATCATCTTCTTTTCTAACAAATTCATTATTATTTGATTGATAAGAACGCATACTACTTCTTTTAACATAACCATCTTTTGATATTGAAATCATTACATCTACATCCGCAATTAAATCTTCTTTATCAATATTAATTTCTTCAATATCACTTTCAATAATTGTTTTTCTTTTTTGTTTAAACTCATCTTTAACTTCATTTAACTTATCAATAATAGTTTGATTTAATAAAGATGGATTATTTAATAATTCATTTAAATGATTAACTTCAGCTTTTAATTGTTCATCTTCTTCTTTTAAAACATTAATATCAGTATTAGATAAACGATATAATCTTAAATCTACAATTGCTTCAGCTTGAATTTGACTAAATTGAAAAGCATTAATTAAATTAGTTATTGAATCACTACGATTAATACTACTTCTAATAATTTGAATTACTTCATCAATAACATCAACTGCTTTAATTAATCCCGCAACAATATGAAGTCTATTTTTCGCAATTTCTAATTCATATATACTTAATTTAGTTAAAACATCTTTTTGATGATTAATATAAGCATCTAATAGAGGAATAATACCTAAAGTCATAGGTTTACGATTAACGATTGCGACCATATTAAAAGAATAATAAACTTGTAAATCAGTATTTTTATATAAATAATTTAAGATTAAATTCTCATCCGCATTCTTTTTTAATTCAATAATAATATTAAGACCATTACGATCAGATACATCACTTACACTAACAATACCATCAATAACTTTATCTACTTTAATTTCTTCTATTTTTCTAACTAAATCCGCTTTATTAACTTCAAAAGGAATTTCACTTATATTAATTACTTTATAATTACGATTAGTTTCAATTGAAAGTTTTGCTCTTACTACAATACGCCCTTTACCAGTTTGATAAGCTTTTTTAATTTGATCTTTTCCTTGAATAATACCACCAGTACAAAAATCAGGGCCTTTTACAATTTTTAAGATATCTTTTAATTCACAAGTCGGATTAGTAATTCGATAAATACAAGCATCGATAACTTCTTGTAAATTATGAGAAGGAATGCTTGTTGAATAACCAACTCCAATACCTTCACAACCATTTACTAATAAGTTAGGATAATAACTAGGTAAAACAGTTGGTTCTAACTCAGTATCATCAAAATTAGGCGTAAATAAGACCGTATTTTTATTAACGTTTTCTAATAATTTCATAGCAATTTTTGATAAACGAGCTTCAGTATAACGCATCGCAGCTGCACTATCACCATCAATACTTCCATTATTACCTTGCATATCAATTAAAGGATGATTCATTTTAAAATCTTGTGATAATCTAACCATTGCTTCATAAACTGAACTATCACCATGAGGATGATAATTACCAATAATTGCACCTACTGATTTAGCACTTTTACGATACGCCTTATTATAAACATTACCTTCTTTAAACATTGCATATAAAATTCTTCTTTGAACAGGTTTTAAGCCATCACGAGCATCAGGTAAAGCACGATCTTGAATTACATATTTTGAATAACGTGAAAAGCCATCCCCCATAACATCTTCAAGAGTCTCAAAGTAAGTTTCTAATTCTTCATTAAATGACATCATTATTAACTCCTTCTAATATTTTGGTATAGTCATCTTCTAAAGTAAAGACAACATTATCATCAATCCATTTTTTTCTTGATTCAGGTTTATCACCCATTAAAACATTAATTCTTTTTTCAGCTGCTGCCATATCTTCAATACCAACTTGAATTAATTTTCTTTCTTTAGGATCCATTGTTGTTTCCCATAATTGACTAGCATTCATTTCTCCAAGTCCCTTATATCGTTGAATTTCACCCTTACCATATTCTTTCATTACTTTTTTTAATTCTTCTTCATCATAAGCATATAATAAAATATCTTTTTTACCTTGTTTTTTATGATATTTATATAAAGGTGGACAAGCTAAATAAATCTTTCCTTTTAAAAATAAATCTTTCATATAAATGTAAAAGAAAGTTAATAATAAGTTTTGAATATGAGCTCCATCAACATCCGCATCAGTCATGATAATTACTTTACCATAATTACAATCTTCTGCATCAAATTCATTACCAATTTCGCCACCTATAGTATTAATTAAAGTCGCTATTTCTTCATTTTTTAAAATATCAGCTAATTTAGCTTTTTGTGTATTAATAACTTTACCACGTAAAGGTAAAATAGCTTGATGTTTACGATCACGCCCTTGTTTAGCACTTCCACCAGCTGAATCACCTTCGACAATAAATAATTCATTTAATTCTATATTTTTAGATTGAGCTGGCGTTAATTTCCCACCTAAAATTTTATTCTTTGCATTATCTTTTCCTTTACGTACATTTTCTCTAGCTTTACGAGCAGCTTCACGAGCTTGTTGGGCACGTAATGCTTTCTTACATAAGTTTTGCGCAAATTCTTTATGTTCTTCAAGATAAAAATACATTTTGTCATAAACTAAATTTTCAACACTAGCACGAGCAATAGGAGTTCCTAATTTACCTTTGGTTTGACCTTCAAATTGTAAAATACCTTCCGGTACTCTAATTGAAATAATAGCACATAAACCTTCTCTTATATCAGAACCCTCTAAGTTTTTATCTTTTTGTTTTAAAATATTTTGAGCACGAGCATAATCATTAAATACTTTAGTTAAACCAGATTTGAAGCCAGCTTCATGTGAACCACCATCAACTGTTTTAACATTATTAACAAAACTTAAAATATTTTCAGAATAACCATCACTATATTGCATTGCAATTTCAATTTCAATATCATTATTTTCACCATCAAAATCAATTATATCGCCATAAGCATGTTTTTCTTCATTTAGATACTCCACAAAAGAAATAATACCTTTGTCATAACAATAACTAACTTCTTTAATTTCATCTTCACGTAAATCTTTTAAATTAATATGTAATCCCTTATTTAAAAAAGCTGATTCTTGTAATCTTTGAGCTATCGCATTAAAGTTAAAATCAATATTATTAAAAATCTCTTCATCAGGATAAAAAGTTACTTTAGTTCCAGTACTCTTACTAGTTCCTACTTGTTTTAAATTTTTATCTAAAATACCACCATCTTTAAAAGATATTTCATATTCTTTATTATCACGATAAATATTAACTAAAACTTTCTTAGATAAGAAATTTACAACACTAGCACCAACACCATGAAGACCACCAGCACTTTTATAAGCTCCATCTTGCGAGAACTTTCCACCAGCATGAAGAATAGTAAAAATAACTTCTGGAGTACTCTTCCCACTTTCGTGTTTACCAACAGGGATACCACGGCCATGATCAGTTATTGAAATACTTCCATCTTTATTTATTTGAACATCAATAACATTACCATAACCAGCTAATCTTTCATCAATCGCATTATCAACAATTTCCCATACTAAATGATGTAGACCTCTACTATCAGTACTACCAATATACATTCCAGGTCTTTTTCTTACCGCATCTCTATCTTCAAGAATCTTAATACTTGCGGCTGTATAATTAGTATTTTGATTACTCATTTAACGAATCACTCCAATCTTATTAATTATAGCATAAATATATTAAAAAAATGATAGCTAAGAATTTAGAATTTATCTTTTTTAAAACATTTGATACTAACTTAATTACTAAATAATTAAAATAACCTCTTTATTACCAAAGTTAGTTTCTATTAACATCTTTAAAATTAAAATAAATACTTATATTTTTTATTATCCTATTGACTATTACATAATAATATTTATTATATAATTAAGAAATAGGTTAACTTCTAAGGGCACTTGGTCCTGGAGGATAACCTATTTTTATTTTATACTTTTAATATATTCTTGTGGTTGTAGCCATAACAATTCATTATTATCAATTTGTAGTATTAGATTATTTATATCGTTAACTCTAGCTCTATAATTATATCGTTAATAATTATTCATTTATCCATATAGTATCTGGCCTAAATTCTTTAACTGCATTAATTGTTTTTTGAAGCATACTAGATAAGACGCCAAATCTTTTCTTTTAATTATTCAAGTACTTAGTTCTTTTATATCTAATACTTTTATATCTAATACTTTGTCACTATTTTAATTACTATCCAGTATTCTTAATTTTAAATAACTTAACTCTAATTTCATAATTTTTTAGATATATCATAGTATTTTACCTTATTATCTTAAACATAATATATTGTATTGATATTATTTAAATAATGTCATTTCGCCAATTTACGATTAATTATATTACTAAGATTTTCAAAAATTATCATTATATCTTTTGTACCTATTTGTTTAAAATAACCATTATTAGTAATATCCAAATAATTTTTTATAATGCTAATAATATGATTGTTATCTATAAATAGACCTTCCATATATAATTTATTAATTGTCTCAAAAAAACTAACTACCTCAATTTTAACTATAAATTTATAATTATTAGCTTTATTTTTGATTTTCTTATTATATATGTTTTTATTATTATTAATATCTTTATTTATTTCATCATAATCATTTAATACTTCAAGTATAAATAATAATGAAAATATTTTTAAAATAATATTTTTACTTTCCAATGTAAATTTTATTCTAGATTTTTTAGATTCACACTCTCTGACAAACATAAAAATACTAAACAATTCTTCTAATTTATCTAAGAAAGTTTTACTTATATCGTCAACTTTTTCTTTACAAGTTTCATAACTAGATTGTGCATTATATTCTTCTTTATTGACAACATAATAAGACATATTATCATCATTAATATTTGGTTCTATTATATTGGCACTTAAGATTTTAAATTTCTCGTTTAAATCATTTTTATTATTTTCACTTATACATAGAAAATAATCTTTATTTAGTTTAATAATAAAACCTAGTAATTTTTTAGATTTATTGTCTTTTTCATATAATCCAGAATATCTCATTGATTTAATATAATTATTTATTTCAAATAACATAATTAATATTTCATTTATAATATTAATATCATCATTGATATTACTCCAATAACGATTGAGAATTTTATCATATCCATTTATAATTTCTTCTTCATTAAAAGAAATTTTTAATAAACTATTGTATTTATTATATCTAATAAGCCTATTTAAAACTCCTAATAAATATAACATTCTTAACATTCTAAATATACAAAATGAATCTTTAATTTTATCTAACTTATTATTTCTAAATGTATCTACATGATTATCAAGTTCCATCTTTATCAAATTATAGCCATTAAATTTTATATTTTTTTTAATATAGTAATAATTATCACTTTCTTTATTTTGATTATATATTTTACTTAAACTATAATCATATAATATTGGTACTTTAGTTAAACCATTACGATTAAATAATTGGATAACATTAGAATTATTAATATTATTTCTTAATATTTGAGATGAATAAAAGTTTATAATATTGTTACCTTGTTCTTTTTTACTCTTTATAAATATTTCCTTGAATATATTGTTATGAATTATATTATCACTTTTTTTATTATAAAATAAAGAATAAACTATGTCATGAAATTTATCATAAAATTGTTCTAATTCAAAATCATAAATAGAATTCCCATATTGATCTGTTCTCTCTATATTTAATTTTTTAAAATGAATTCCCATATAATATTCTAGTGAAGAAAATAATATAATATCTGAAGGCATCATATCATTGTAATAATCATTATCCATAATATTCTTTAAATATAGCAAATAACGAACATTATAATTAAACATTGTATTAGTGTTAGTAGATAATTTATTAAAAATTAACATTGCAATTTTTATATCTAAATCAGTATATAACTTAGTATTTTCAAATATTTTAAATAGTTCTTGTGTTATATTTACTCTGCTGTAAATGATTTCAGATTCTAATTTATAATAACTATCTACAATACTATTATCTAACTTACTAAGGTTCATGGTAAGTATGATAGCTAATCTTTTATGTAAATATTCTAAACAAAAATATTTGTTTAAATTGTTTATAAATCTAAATACCTTTTTTATATCATTTTTATTTAATTGATTGATATCTTCTATAATGATAATATTAATTTTTTTATTATCACATTTTTTAAATATTTCTCTATTCATATAATTTTCATAAAGGATACTTGGAATAATTTTAAATCTTGAGCACCAAATAATAATTTTAGTAAAAACATTATTGCGCTTATATAAATAAATGCGAAATATTATAATAAATAATGTAAAAATCACAATAATCATGATTTCTATTCCTAAAGCTTTAAAATTATTAAAAATATTACTAAATATATTATTAATAATAGTAGACATAAACAAAATAAAAGAAAAAATGAAAACTAATTGTGGTATTAAGTATCTTTTTTCTTTACTAGTTTCAATATCATTATAATTATTTTCACAAAGTACTTTATCATATATATATATTAACTTATCTTTTTCAAAGTACTCATTCCATAATTCAATACTACCATTAAAAATTTTAAAATAATTATAAAATTTATCTATTTCTAATTTCTTCAAATTATCTTTAAAAAGAAATTTTTCTATTTCATCTCTGTTATTATATCTTAATAATTGAATGTTATCTTTATTTTCACTTATGTCTAAAAGCAAAAAACCACCATCGAAATCATTAATTCTAACTAAATTTATTTTATTAAATATTATAAAATGTGTTATATTAATTAAGACTAAAGTATTTCCTAAATCATAAAATTTTATACGTTGATCTCTAACAAATTCCAATACAGTAGTTTTACCAATTCCACAATCACCATTTAATGTAATAATCTTATTATTTAAAATATTAAATGAGTCTTCATCATTAATTAATTTAATAATTTTATAAGCATCTATTAATTGTAAATAAGTAATATTCTCTAGATACATCACCTATATCTCCTTTACCTAAGTGTATTTATCATATCATTTAACTTTTTCAATTAAATTTATTAATCACTTTTATCTTAAAAGAACCATCTTTAAAAATAAGATAAGTGATGTCTAATTTACAAATATATTCTATTTTATTTAAATCTATTACACATTAAAGCAACCTATTCATTCAATATTCGTATTTACTAAAAATACTTTTTCATATTATTAAGAATAACTTCACATCCATTAGGTAAAATATGTGCTCCATCGAAAGTATATTCTTTTTTAAGATTACCATTTTCATCCGCAAGTCCTTGACTGACATCAATAAAATGAACATTTAATTTTTCAGCCATTTCTTTATTAATAAGACTTGCTTCATTAAACAATTCATTATTTCTTGTTTTAAATAATGTCGCTTCATCTTCATCACTACCAAAATCTACATTATTTATCGGATAATATTTTAAAACATATATTTCAGTATTTGGTAATTTTTGTTTTATTTGCTTAATAATTTCTTCATAGTTATGATGAAATACTTCTTTTGGTACTTGAAAACCAATATCATTAGTTCCTATATTAATAAATATTTTACTAGGTTCTAAATCAAATATTTGAATATCAATATGATCTAATAAAAACTTAGTAGTGGTTGCTCGAACAGCACGATTATAAATATATTTATCAAATGATACTTTATGTTCTTCTTGCCATTTTTCTATCGGAAATATTTCCATTATTGAACTGCCAATAAATAATATCTGCCCCTTCTTAATTGATTTATTCTTTTCTTGATATTCAGCTAAAAGATTATTTTGAAATTCAATTAAGTGAGGATTCAAAGTTAATTCTTGTGTTTCTTTACTCATAATATTACTTCCTTACATTTAGTATTATAACACTATGAAAACATTAATTAAATAAACTAAAAGCTAATTATAATAATTTTATATATTAAGAATAATATAAATTGAATAATAATTTAAATTATTATTCAATTATTTTATCTACTAAACCATATTCTAATGCTTCTTGTGCATTGAACCATTTATCGATAATCATATCTTGTTTAATTAAAGATTGTTCTTTATTAGTGACATTAGCTAATATTTCTATTAACTTATCATTATTTCTTTTCGCATGTTCTAAACTACTTATTAATGAACTCATAGCCCCTGCTGTATTAGCTTGAATTTCATGAATCATAACTTCACTATGAGGTAAGATATATCTTTTACCTTTAGTGCCACTAGCTAATAATACAGCAGCCATACTAGCAGCCATACCAATACAAATAGTAGTAACATCACATTTAAGATAATTAATTGTATCATAAATAGCTAGGCCATCACTTACTGAACCACCTGGACAATTAATATATATAGTTATATCTTTATTACTATCCTCATATGATAATAACAATAATTGTTCAATAATAATACGAGAAGTAATGGGATTAATTTGTTCATTAAGAAATATTACTCTTTTCTTTAATAATTGATCACTATATCTTGGATTTATTATATTTTCCATCATAAAACTCCTTTTTTAAAAACCAAATTTAGTACTACTATATTTATCACTTAATTCTAATTCATTATAGATATCATCAATTACCAAATTAATAGTATCTATTGATACAAGAGAATTAAAATCATCATTTTCATTACATTTTGATGCATGTGCAAACAATATTTTTTTTACTAATGAATCCACAAAACGACCATTACCAAAGTTTTCAACATTAGTAACATCTTTAAAGAGATTATAAATTGCTTCTAATGAACCATCATCTTTTAAAGATAATTCTTGTTCTGCTAGTTTTAATTCTAAGATTTCTAGTAATTCATTTTCATTATAATCATCAAAAGTCATATGATAAATAATTCTTGATTTAATACCTGGATTACTATTAATAAAATCTTTCATATTATCAACATATCCTGCAAAGATAATTACCACATTTTCTTCTTCCATTTGTTTAATTAATGCGACTAAGGCTTCTTCCATATATGGATTGTTTCCACCACTATATTTTTTATTGCTTAATAAATAAGCTTCATCAATAAATAACACACCACCATGTGCTTTTTTAAAGATACTAGCTATTTTAGGACCAGTATGACCAACATATTGACCAATTAAATCATTCGGAACTATTTCAACTAATTTATCATTTTTTATTAATCCCATCTCATAAAGTTTATGAGCATATATACGAGCAACTGTAGTTTTACCTGTACCAGGATTTCCTAAAAAAGCTAAATTTAAAGGTATGTTGAATTGATCTTTTCTTTGATAGTTTGTAAATTTAATAATGCTTTCTAATTCATTTAATTGGTTTTTTATATTATTTAAACCAATTAAATCATCAATATCATATTTAGATTTTATCTTTTTATCTAAATTGACTTCATTATTAAAATCAATAAAATCATCACTAGTAATTACATTACTGTTACGAGCTAAAGCATTAAAAATAATATCATTAAAAATTAAATCATCTTCAATTATTGCATAATATTCAGGGCGTCTATAGAAATGTTTTACTTTAGAGTCATTATTATCATTTTTTTTACAATCAATGTACCTAGTAAAATAACTAATTATATAATCATCACTAACTTCAAATTTAAATTTATCTAAAGTTATTTCTTTTAAATTATTAAGATAAAATTTAGCATTTTGAACATCAATTATAATATTATTAGTATTAAATTTCTTTAAAATATATTCATCAAACATCTCAGTAAAATTAGAAACAAAAATATAATAATTATTATTATCTTTAAATTCATTTATTTTATTTTCAATCTTGGATGAAATTAAATTTCTTTCAAAATAACTTTCTATAATTATTACTTTATTTTTATTTTCTTCTATTCTCTCTTTATCAGAATCACGTTTTCTAAAATCACGATAATCATATTTATTATTTGAATTTAGAAATAAAGTATCATTAACTTTTTCATCATAAAGATTAATTATTTCAATTATTATTTCACATAATTTATTAGCTTCTGTTTTAGAATTAGTTAGTAAAGCAAAGTTTAAATTATTTTTAAGATCAATATCGATCTTATTAAATTTCATATGATAAATACTATTTACTAAATTTATTATTTTTTGTTTGCCATTATCTTCAATATTTAATTCTTCTATTCTTTGAATAATATTATCTGTTTTAACCTTTAACTCTTCAATATTTAATTGCATATTAATCACTTCCTTATCTATATAATAACAAAGTATATTACATTAAATATGATAGAAAAAATAAAAAAATCCAATAACATTTAAGTTATTGGATTATATTTAATATAATAATTTATTTGGTTTCAATTACACCATATCCGCCATCTTTTCTTTTATAGATAACGCTAATATTTTCAGTATCCATATCACGATAAATATAGAAACTATGATTTAACATTTCCATTTCTAGAATTGCAGTATCAATATCTTTAGCTTCTGGTACTATTTCCTTAGTTCTAACTACTTCACTATCATCATAATCATCAGATACTGGACTAGATAAGTCATCAAGCATTTCAATATTGAACGCATGTCCTAATTTTTCTTTTCCACGATAAGAAGCTCTATGATCCTTAATCTTAGTTTTATGTTTTCTAATTTGAGCTTCTAATTTATCCACAACACTATCAATAGCATTGTATAAATCTTTATCTCTTGCTTCAGCTCTAAGTATTCCAAATTTTGTTGGAATAGTTGTTTCAATTCTTTGTTGATCGTTATAAATTTTGATTAATACCTTAGCTACCGTATCATCATCAATAACAAAGAATTTGTCTAATAAACTAATTCTTGATTCAATATATTTTTCAATTGCATCAGTAATTTCAATGTTTTTAGACTTTATTGAATATTTCATCATAATCATCCTTTCATTATGTTGCTTTAATTATACATGATATCCTTATTTATTACTTATCATTACATAAAATTTCTATAATTTTTTTTAATTTTCACTAATATTAAACTCTACTCATTTTTTCACGAAATATTTTTAATAACTCAGGATTTTCATTTACATTTCTTAAAGCACGATGTTTAACATTAGGAATACCATATTCTTTATATATTTCATCAAGAATTGGTTTAATTTTTCTAACTTTATCATGATAAACAATTAAATCTACTGTTTGGAACGATTTCTTGATAATGTCAATAATTAATTCTTTACTATTATTTAAATAATCAATATCTTCTAACATCATTTGACATAAATGATTGTCATAGTAAATAGGATAAGTATTACGAAGAATTGCTTCAGTATAAGTATTTTCAAAGAAAGGTCCACCTAAATAAATAACATTTAATCTTGTTTCAAAATTCTTATCAAAAATACGCATCGCACTTTCACATAAAGCAATGATCGCTTTTTTATTTTCATAAGCTTGAGTAGTACTACCAATTTCTAAATCATAAGTAGGTTTTTTAAATTCATAAAGTTCTTTAGGATCACTTCCACTTGCGACCCCACTATAATGAGTTGTTTCTGTAGTAATAGTAAAACCTAAATTTAATTCATCATTATATTTTTTTAAGGATAATAATAATCTTGTTGCTTCCATCGGCATTGATGGAAGAAAAGTTGCACTAGCTATATCACCAACTTTATGAACCGTTAAAATGTTATCTAATGCATTAGCACCAGCATGATAATTAATATGAACAACAATATCCACATCATTGAAATTATCATTTAAAAAATTAACATATTTTTTTAAATGATGCATCACATGATCACAAGTTAATAAGAAATAATATTCATTATCATCTTTTTTATATTTATATGTTTTAACATTAAGTTCATCATCAATTTTATCAAGCATTAAAAGATAATGTTCTTTAAAATAATTAAAAGCATGATATCCAACTAAATCAAAATTTGGATTATTACAAATAATAAATAAGGCCTTCATATAATCATCTCTTTTCTAACTAAATAATAACAACTATCATTATATATGTAAAGATAATTTTCCAATAGTTATAAAATTTTTATATTAAAGCATATTTTATCATAGTAGCAAATATTTTTATAAAAAAAATATCCTTGAGTGGATATTCTTTATTATTTAATTTTAATATCTTTCCCTATAGCTTAGTCCCCAATAATTTTGAGGTGCTAAACGACAAACCGTACTACACTTTCCAATTGTGTTATAACCTAAACCAAAATAATAATCATAACTTTTCTTATATTGAGCTACAACTTGTGATAATGATTTGTTATTATGGAAGAATATTTCCACATGAGTATGAGGCCCTGTACTAGCCCCAGTACTTCCCATTAAACCAATTTGTTGGCCTGTTTTAATAACTTGTCCTTGAGTTACTGATACTTTAGACATATGTGCAAAAATCATTGTATAAGTATCATTGCCTACTTGAAAAGCAGCTACAGCATAACGCCCATAACCATAATTAGTATTAGCTGTGTATAAAACAATACCATTACCAGGTGAATGTACTACCGTACCAGTATTATTTGCTAAATCAATTCCTGGATGCCATCCACCGCCATAATAAGCCCAAGCTGTTGCGGTAACAGTCGCATGATAAATAGGAATAGCTAATTTCTTAGTTGAAGATGAACTACTGCTACTACTTGAACTATTGCTACTTGAACTTGAACTACTTGAACTACTACTACTTGAACTACTACTTGAGCTATTGCTACTTGAACTTGAACTACTTGAATTACTAGAACTATTATCTTTAGAACTTGTAGATGAGTTTGAACTACTACTAGAACTTGTAGTAGTTTTATTACTTTCTTTAGTACTAGTACTACTAGTATCATTATTTAAACTATCTTCAATATCTTTAACATTTAAATTGGCTAATTGCGAATTAATAGTTGTTTGACTTTGTTGTTCTTTAGCAATTTTATCCATAGTACTAGCTTCTTGTTCATTAAAAGATTTTAAACTACTTTGATATAAAGCTTTAGATTCTTTTAATTGTTTTTGATCACTAATAAGTTGTTTTTGATATTCACTAAGTTTAGTTTCTTGATCCTTTAAATCACTTACTAATTGGGTATTAGCATCATTTAAAGCATTAATACCATCCATTTTAATTAAAAAATCATCAATAGATGTACTAGACATTAAAAAATCTATTGTAAAATTATCATTACCATAACTTTGCATTAATACTAAACGATCCATTAATTCATCTTCTAATTTCTTAATTTCATTTTTAGTATTAATAATATTAGTTTCATTTAATTTAATACGATTTTCTTTACCTTCAATTAATTTGGAAATATCATTGATAATTTGACTAGTTTTAACAATATCGTTTTTAGTATTAGCTAATTGCTTTTTATAATCCGCAATATTTTTATCACTATTTTTTGTTAACTTATTTAAATAATCTTGATATTTTACACAAACATCTTTATTAGCATTATAACTACTTCTTGTAGCACATAATTTTTGATAATAAGAATTGTTTTTAGAAAAATCAATTTCTCCTTTAATACTTGTTTGAACAATTACAAATAAAAATAATAATATTGGTAAAATAAGTTTTATTTTTTTCATTTTATCCCTTCTTCTATTCTTCATATTATTTTTTTCTTTTCTTATTCATAACCTTCTTACTTTCTGATAATAATGTTTTTTGTTTAGATAAATCAATATTCTTAATAGCTAAATAATAAGTTATAAGATTAATAACAAATGAAGCTATACAAAATTTAGTTAACAAGAAAGCATCAGTTTGAATATGATTGACAATAATATACAAGATATTTGGGATACTAGCAATAAATAACAAAAATGATGCAACAAGTAACAATTTAGGATTATTCTTACGATAAGATAAGAAAGTATAAAAAGCGCCTAAAATAGCACAAATTATAAAAAATAAGTAACATAAACTCATAGTTGAACCTATAATTGAAATTCCTTGACTCATTGAATAACCTAAAATAATAAAATTAAAGATAATGATAATAATCATTATCGTAACAGACAACATAACAAAAGTACGATTTACCACAATATTAACCTCATTTCTAACCCTAACCATTATACCAAAAAACATCTTGAATGTTAAATGAACTTTTGATATAATAATAGAGCCAGTAAAGCAGGCCCAGGTGGCGGAACTGGTAGACGCACAGGACTTAAAATCCTGCGGATAGTGATATCCGTGCCGGTTCGATTCCGGCTCTGGGCACCATATATAAAAAATAACTAGTAGCTTAGACTACTAGTTTTTTATTTAATACCATATTTAACTTTAATTCTCTTTAATTTTTTAGTTAAGGGTTTATATAATAAAATAATAAAAATAATATTAGATAAAGCATAATAAATATAAAAAGGACCAGCCGCAATAAGTAAAGCAATAAACTTTTCATTAGTGTACCCTGAACTTAAACAAGTAAGAAAATCCATCATCATTGAGAATAGAATACCACAAAGTCCAGCATAAATAATTCTTCCTACTATATTATCAATAATACCTTTGATATTTAAAAGACCAGCTAAATAACCAAATAGACCCCAAATAAACATTTGATAAATAGTCCACATTCCTTGCCCAAAGAAAAATCCTGATACTAAAGCAGTAAGTGAACCTACTAAAAAGCCAACTTCTTTTTTATAAACAGCGCCACTTATAATAACAATACAGACAACTGGTTTAAAAGAAGGTAACCATGCAAAAGCAAGACGTGTTAATACCGCAATGGCAACTAATAAAGCGACAATTACTACCTCTCTAGCTTCAACTTTTTGATGATCATATTTATAATAAAAAGGAATAATACCTATTATTGCAATAAGCATTGAAGATAAAAGATAATTATCTACTTTTAATAAGAAAATAGCTAATACTAAAGCAAAGCATAAAGATACTAAAAAAATTACTTGTTTAATTGCTTGTGACATAGTGCTAACACATCCTTATAAATAATAGTATTATCAAAAATATTTCTTGTTAGTTTAACAGTAGCTGTGGTATAGAAATTATTATCTTTAAAGAAGGTACGAGCATCTTCTTGTGAAACAATTTCACCATCAAATAACATGGCACATTCATCACCAAAATTAGCACAAAATTCAATATCATGAGAAACCATAATAATAGTTAATCCTTGTTTAATCAATTTCTTTAAAACATAAGCTAAATATCTTTTATTAACATAATCTAAACCTTTAGTTGGTTCATCTAAAATTAATATTTCTGGTTCTAATAATAATAACTTTACTAAAGCAAGTTTTTGTTGCTGACCACCTGAAATATCATAAGGATGTTGTTCAAGTAAAGGGATTAATTCAAAAGCTTCCGCATAAGACATAATAGTATTATTATTAGCTTTACTTTGATAAGTTAATTCTTCCAAGACACTATCTTTTGAAAATAATAAAGTTGGATTTTGTGGTAAATAAGCCATTTTAGTCTTACTTTTTGCTAAAGGAATATTATCTATTTTAACTTGTCCACGATAAGGTTTACTAATACCAACTAAACAATTAATTAAAGTAGATTTACCAGCACCATTATTACCAAGTAAACAAAATAATTGATGTTCATATATTTTTAAAGAAGTCTTTCTTAAAATATCATTATCTTTTTTATCATATCTAAAATAAAGATTTTTTAATTCAACTTTAACTTTTTTACTTAATATTTCTTTCTCTTCTTCTTCAAAACAATCATATTTAAAATTATCTCTCAATAATTTCTTACCTTCTTTAATATTTAAAGGTAAGGAAGAAGTAATATCTAAATCTAAAGCTAAACGCATTGAAGTTGGTAAAGCTTGTAAAAAAGTATGTTTAGAATCAATTTCTTTAATATCAAAAGCAATTTTAGTTGGTGAATTAAGACCAATAATTTTACCTTTATCCATAACCACTACCTTACTTGCAATACTCAAAACTTGTTCTAAACGATGTTCAACCATAATAATAGTTGTTGATAATTCTTCATTAACTTTACGAAGACATTCTAAAAAATCACTAACAGCTAAAGGATCTAATTGAGAAGTTGGTTCGTCTAAAACTAAAACTTTTGGATTTAATAAAAGAATAGTTGCTAAATTAACTATTTGCTTTTGACCACCACTTAAAGTTGTAGTTTCTTGTCTAAATAAATCTTGAATCCCAAAGAAATTACTCGTTTCTGCCACTTTTCTTCTAATAACACTAGCCTTAGTACCAATATTTTCTAAACCAAAAGCTAATTGATGCCATACTTTATCACTAATAATTTGGGCATCAGGATTTTGCATTAAATAACCAATATTGATTGCACTTTGAAATTTATCCATATCTTTAATAGCTTCACTATAAAATAAAACTTCACCACTAGATTCACCTACAGGAATTAATTCTTTTTTTAAGTGAGATAATAAAGTTGTTTTACCACAACCACTACTTCCACAAATTAAAACAAAATCACCTTCATCAATACTAAGATTAATATTATCTAAAGCTAATTTATTAGAATGAGGATATTTAAAACTTAAATTTTTGATATTGATAAGCGCCATCTTATTTCCTCCTCTATTTCAAAAATTAATGGTAGAATTAAAAACAATAAAAACATCATATAACTAATAATACTTAAACTATCTAGAGAAACAATTGCTATTTTAGGATAATAATAAAAAGATAAATTATGATAGAAATAAATAAATATAGTTAAACCCATACAAATAAATAACAATACTAAAGCAAATAAATCCCTTTTTTCAAAATGATATAGATGATAATTAGTTCTTTTTCTACTACCATATCCTAAAGAATTAATTGAATTAACACTATCTAATGAATTTTCAAAAGCAAAACTAACAAGAGCTAAAAAACAATGAATACTACTCTTTAATTTATCAAATAAATTTCTATTTTTAATATCATAATTAATCTTGTGAAAATCTTTAATTTTATGATAATAATCTTGTAAATAAGGAATATATCTTAATACTAATGAAATTATAAAAGCAAGTAAAGGACTAATTCTTCCTAATAAATAGACAACTTTATCACTATCCATAATTAAACTTAAATTCTTAAACCATATTAAAGTAGCACTTATCATTAATGCAAAACTTAATCCAAAGATAATCGATTCTAAAGTAATAGGATTATCATTCATAAAGAAAAGAATAGTAAATCCTTGATGAACAAACATTGCATTAATAATCATACAAACAAGCACAAAAAGGATAACTAAAAATATTATCCTTTTAAAGCTAATAATTGAAGTTAATTTAACATTAATAATAATTGCCATTAATAATGAAATACTTAAGTAGATTGGATTCATACTAAACATACTAAATCCAATACAACCAATAAAATATAAAGCAATTATTAATGGATGAAAAGTTTTCATTTCTTTCATTTAATATCCATTCCCCACATCTTTACCACGATTAGTAGTATATTTAAATTTAATTTTATCATTATTTTTTAAATGATATGAACCAACTCCATAATTAGGAAAAGTATTATTTACCATATAAACCCAACCACTTTGTGAACCAGCATCAAATTCACTTATATTTCCAATACTTTGAATATATAAATTACTACCACTACCACTATGTTCAACACTAAAACCATATTTTCTTGATGCTTCAATTAAAACATCATAAACACTAGCATTCTTTTTTACATCAATATCAATATTACTCAATATATAACCATTTTTAGGAATAAATTCCTTAAGATTATCATCAACTTTATCTTTACCTGGACTCTTTATTAAAACCAAAGTATCAATACTAATACTAATCTTAATATTAGTACTTTCTTTTTTTATAGTACTACTACTTTTATTTGTTACACTCTTTTTTAAAGAATTATTATCTACTTTATTAGAAATATTAGCATTCTTTTTATTTTCTTTTTTTACATCATCTTTAATTTCTTTTTTAATATCCTTATTTTCTTGATTATTATTTTTCTTTTCTTCTTTATTCTGATTAATAATCTTTGAAGTACTAATATCTTCTTTTTTATTTACTACTTCAGGTTCTTGTTCATAATATTGAACTGTTGTTTTAAAACCACTTACTATTTTGATACAAACTATCAATATAACTAAAATAGTTATTATTGTTATTAAAATCTTTCTCTTCATCATATTTCTTTATCAATATACTTTCTTTTTCTTACCATAGGCATTATAAGTATACTTATGACTTGATTTTATTTTGTTATTTTTATAGATCTTATCATATGAATAAGCTTTACCATATTTATTAGATTTTAATACTCCTAAGCTATTATACTTATAATATAAGTTACGTGCAAGTTTACCTTTACTATACCCAAATTTATCATAACTTTTTACTTTACCATTGCTATAATAAGTATATTTTTTAATACTAGTATATTGATTATTATTATTTTTATAATAATAATTATTAGTTTTTATTTTTTTATTACTATAATATGTTTTAGTATTAAAATAAGTAGTAATATATTTATTTTTATATAGATTCATTGTTTTACTTTTAATTAATAATAAATTACTATCATAATAATTATTAACTTTTTTATTAATTATTTTATTATTATTTCTTGTTATAACATAAGTAGAACTTTTACGTGTACCTTGCCATAAACCACTAACATTTAATTTATTTTTATCATAAACATAATTTATTATTGTTTCAACATTACCATTTTGATAACTAGTTTTATAAACATAATAAATATTATTATTTCTTTTTAAATAATAAGTTGTCTTACCACTTTTATAAGAATAAGAATTAATTTTATTAAAATCATTTAATACTTTTAGATAATTCATATAAGCACTTGCATAATATTCTTTAATAAATTCTTTTTCATTATTAGTAGCTTTTTTATCTAAACTAACAATTTCATTTAATAACTTATAACTACTTTGATATTTATCATATTCTTTATTATTAATAACATTCTCATCAAATTGATTTAACTTATTAATAAGCGGTTTACTAATAATCATAAAACTATTACCATTAGTTGGAACAATTAAATTACCCTTATTATCACTAATAATACTAAAATAATTATATTTTTTTAAATTAGCATTCGCAAATTCATAATAAATAGGACTTTTATTATTATTATTATCCTGTCCAATTATTAATTTACCAGTGTTATAATCAATAAAATAAAAATAAGTTTTACCAGAATATCCTTCACTTACTAAAGGAATTGATTGAGTATTATAATTAGTATTAGCTATTAAAGTTAAATCTTTAGTATAAACCATTAACCCTTTACCATATTGACCACCACTACTTAAATAAATATTATTAGCACCTAAACCAATACCACCACTAACTTCATTTTTTAATGATACTATTTTAAGATCTTTTAAATCAAAAGAATGATTATTTATTTTAAAACGATATAACTTTTTACTTTTTTGCGTTGCTACATACAAATAATTAGTTGCTTCATCATATACTAAAGTACTTCTAACATTATTATTACTACCATCCATGTGATAAGTATCATAAACCGTATTATCTTTTAAAGAATGAATAATTACATCACCATTTTCATTAGCCATAATAAGTGAATCATTAACAATAATGCTATCAGAATAATAATAACCCCATCCTTTGTCAAGATTATCACTTGGATAGGTCCATGCATAATCAATAGTATTATTATTTATATTACCATGATTAACATCTATCGCATAAAAGAAACCGTGTGAAGGCTCATTATTAGAAGATGGATTTAATACAACACTATTATATAAATAACCATCATAATATAAAGGCTCTGAATTAGATTGACCATAAATTGTTTTTTGTTTACCATTATCTAAAGTTATTTTAAATTTAACTAGTTTAGTTTCCCATAACTTAGTAAAGCTATTTAAATCTATTGCCATAGTTTTTCCACCATCAATAGAAATAAATAGTTTATTATCACCAGCAGTAAGTTTATTAGAAACGACTCCAATACTATCTTCATTTAACTTTAAAGTTCTTTTAGTACTAGTTCCATTAAGATTATATTCAAGTAATGAACCACCATCATTAAAAGCTACTACCATATAAATTTTATTATGATAAACAATTCTTTCTTTAATACTATTTACATTAGGAATATTAACATTTATCGCATTAATATCGTTATTATTAATTGGTGTTAATGCTTTAGTAACTTTACTATTAGTTAGATTACCTCCATAACCTACCCAATCATTATCTTCATTAATAGCTTTAATATTTATTTGACATATAAATATTAAAATTAATATTAATATCCATAAATAATTATATTTTCTTTTCATCTTATTCTCCTTATAAAAAATCATATTTTTACTATAATTTGTTAACTATTTAAAAAAAGTTAAATTCAAACGAATTTAACTTTCTTATAAATCGCGTGAATTAATAATAAATCAATGTTTTCTGGCTTGAGTATTACTCTCTTACAGTGGCGCGTCCGCTTAGGCTTTTACCTAATTACCATTGATAAAATATTTAATTGTCTTAACATTATAGCATTTATTAGTTTATTTGCACAAAACTTATTAAATTCTCTTAGTCATTAGTAATGATGTTCCTAAACTTAAAAATAATATAACAATAACTAATGAATTACTACCAGTATCTGGCATATTACTAACTAATTTAGTATTACTTTTTTTAACTTGTATATTTTTAATAGGACTATTAGTTACAATATTTGTATTATTTATTACTTGTTTGCCTTGTAAGTTTGATATATTTATCTTTAAATCATCAATTGATTTTTTTATTTCTTCATCACTAGCATATGGATTATTAAATATAGCTTTGGCTTTATCAATACTATTACTTAAATTTTGATAAGAAGCATTAGTATATTTACTTTCTTGATATTTAGAAGCATCTTTAATCGCATTATCTAAAGCTCTAGATTTAACAATTAATTTTAAATGAGCTCTACTTAATTCATTAATCATAGGATCATATTCATCCGCATAACCAGCAGTATCAATTCTAGAAGTTACATTATATTCTCCAGGTTGATTAACAATAAAACTAAATTCTCCTTTAATATTAGATACATATCCATCATTTGGACTAGTAATCAATGTTCCAGGACCATAATTACTTTCATCTAAAACATTATATGTTCCATCACTTTTTTTCTTTTCTAGTATAACTAAAGCATCACTAGCAGGACTTATATCTGTTCCCATATTCCAATTCTTATCAAAAATAGCTAATTTATAATTAGTAAGATTAATCATTTCATCATCAAAGACTGTAAGCTCTTCTTTATCAAAATAAGAATAAAATTGAGAAATATAATCATAGGTTAAGAACAATACAATCGAATCATTTTCATGTAAAGGTGCCGCATTTATCGCATATCCATAACCAGTATTTACATCAACTGGATATTTATTATTAATAGTAAACATCCATTCATCCGCATAAGTTCCATTTTTAGAACGACTATTATTTAATATTGTACTTAAATAGCTACCAGTAAATCCACAATCAAGAATATTTTTATCACTAAGATCATATCCTTTATCTTGTAATACTTTTACTAAAGCATGTAAAACAACAGGATGTTTAGTGTAATCACTACTATTACCACCAACAATATTTGAAATATCAATAGGCGATACATCAACTTTTGTTTTCTCAATAAGCGTCTTTTCATTACTTTCAACTCTAATACTAACATTCATTGCTTCTAATTGATTAGATGTTAAAAAAATAAATAATCCTAACATCAATCCATACATAATTTTTTTCATATAAACTCTCCTTTTATAAGCAATCTCTAAATAAAAGAGCAGTATTCACTGCTCTTTAGTTTTTATAAAAAAAACTAAATTCAAACGAATTTAGTCTCAATAAATAGAAATCGCGTGAATTACAATTAATCAATGTTTTCTGGCTTGAGTATTACTCTTACAGTGGCGCGTCCGCTTAGGATTTTAACCTAATTGCCATTGATAAATATTAAATTGTGTAATTATTATATCATTAAAATAACTAGTTACAAACAAATTAATGTTAAAAAATAAAATATATTAAAAGTAAGTTAATTTATAATAAATAAATAATAAAGTTATAATAAATTCCCTAAATTATAATATCTAGTTAGCTACTAATCTATAATAAATAAATTTCTTCAATTAAAATAAAAAATAGTCTACTAATTTACAATAAATGTAAATACATATTCAATAGAATAATCATCATTATAAACAAGAAATTTTAAGTTCTTAAAAATTAAAAATTTAAAGAAATATATGATAAGCTTTATTATAAAATAAAAATTAAAAATAAAGATATGGTAATCAATATATAAATAAAAATTAAAACAAAAAAAGATAGCTATAGCTATCTTTTAAACATGCCTGGCAATGTCCTAGTCTTGCACAATGTACTACATTTGGCGCTAAGATGCTTAACTTCTGTGTTCGGCATGGGTACAGGTGTGT